>CAZONI010000062.1:0-22659 GCA_964581175.1 uncultured Desulfobacteraceae bacterium | reverse complement strand
GGGGATTCGGGCTGTATTCCTACGGCATCCGGCACCCGAAGATTATCGCGGCGGTGAAGGCTCAACTCGATCGTTCACCCCAGTACAGCCAGGAGATGCTCGATCCCTTGCGCGCTCAACTGGCAAAGGTGCTGGCCCTTCTCACCCCGGGGAAGATCCAGTATGGCTTCTTCGCCAACTCGGGAACCGAGGCCGTGGAAGGGGCCATGAAGCTGGCCAAGCTCTCGACCGGCAAAAGGGGGTTCATTGCCATGCTCAAGGGATTTCATGGCAAGACCCTGGGGTCTCTCTCCCTGATGGGGAAAAGGATCTTTCGTGAACCGCTCCTTCCCCTTCTGGAGGGTGTCCGGCATGTGCCGTTCGGCGATGCGGACGCAGTGGAAAAGGCCCTGGCCGCCGCAAAGGCCGTCGGCGACGGTATTGCCGCAGTGGTCGCGGAACCGGTCCAGGGCGAGGCAGGGGCCGCGGTCCCGCCTGACGACTACTGGCCTCGGCTGCGGGAACTGTGCAGTCATTACGGGGTCCTCCTGATCGCGGATGAGGTCCAGACGGGCATGGGCCGAACCGGCAGGATATTCGGGGTTGATCACTGGAATGTGACCCCCGATATCCTGTGCCTGGGGAAGGCGTTGGGCGGGGGAGTAGTGCCCATGTCGGCGTTCCTGTCCACCGCAAAAATATGGGAATGCATGGAACCCAATCCCTTCATCCATACTACCACCACCGGCGGAAATCCGCTGGCGTGCTCGGCGGCCCTGGCGGCCGTGACGGTGCTCCTGGAAGAAGACCTGGCAGGCCAGGCAAAGACCAAGGGCGAGTATGTATTGAAACACTTGAGAGAATTTCAAGATCGCTATCCTGGCGTCCTGGCGGAGGCGCGGGGTCTCGGACTGCTCATCGGGATGGAATTCCCGACCGACGGCATCGGCTACAAAGTCGCATCCGGTCTTTTCTCCCGTGGGGTGATTACCGCCGGGACCCTGACCAATGCCAAGACCATCCGCTTCGAACCGGCCCTGAATATCCCCCGGGAGATCCTCGATGAGGTCCTGAACAGGCTGGAGGACGTTTTCAAGAGCATTGAACTGCCGAGGCGAAAGGAATCCGGAAATCTCTATGCCGGAAGGATACTCTTCGTTGATATGACGACCGGCAATATCGAGAGCAGACCCGCCAACAAGGAATGGATCGAGGAATATATCGGGGGGTGGGGCTTGGCGGTGCGGTATTTCTTTGACCTGGTCGATCCGAAGGTCGAACCCTTCTCCCCGGAAAATGCCCTGGTGGTCATGACGGGACCGTTGTGCGGGACGCTTGTCCCCACTTCTTCACGCACCTGCCTGGTGTCCAAGTCACCGCATACCGGGACCATGTTTGAATCCAATGTGGGCGGCGCCTTCGGTCCGGAACTCAAGTTTGCCGGGTATGACGGTGTCGTTGTCACCGGGAAAGCCGACCATCCTGTGTACCTCCGCATCGAAGACGACAGCGTAAGCTTGGAGGATGCTGTTCCGGTCGCCGGGAAAGGCATTTTCGAAACCGAAAGGTGGCTATCGACAAAGATGGGGCATGGGACAAAGAGCCTCTCCATCGGTCCTGCCGGCGAAAATATGGTGTCCTATGCGTGTGTGGGATCCGAGGCCTATCGCCAGTTTGGGAGGGCCGGTGCCGGTGCCCTTTTCGGCTCCAAGAACCTGAAAGCCATTGCGGTCAAGGGCACCGGAGGCGTCCAGGTGGCGGATATGGGGGAATTCTGGGGAAAGGCGACGGAGTACAAGGAGTCCGACCTCCTGACGAATGAGAATATGTGGGCCAAAAATGAGGGTACGCCCGTCCTCATGGATATCACCAATGAAATGGGTATCCATCCAACGCGAAACTATTCGGCAGGCGTGAATCCGCATCGAAACAGCCTTGATTCAGAAGCGCTTAATGCCGTCAAGATCGGCGATCGTGCCTGCGCTTCCTGTCCCCTGGGGTGTGGAAACTTCACCTCCGTCAACGATGTCCAGGTTGAAGGACCCGAATATGAGACCCTGTGCATGGGCGGGTCCAATTGCGAAATGAATGGTATTGAGCAGGTGATGCGGTTCAACCGGTTGTGTGACGACCTGGGCCTTGACACCATGTCTGCGGGCGCGACCATTGCCCTGGCCATGGAGATGACCGAATCGGGCGTCCATGATTACGGCCTCGCGTTCGGCCAACCGGAAGGATATCTGACCGTCTTGGAAGAGATCGCCCGTTTGAACACCCAACGGGGGAGGGATTTGGCACTGGGCGCTGCACGGCTGGCGAAAAAGCTGGGCCGGGATGATGCGGCAGCTCACTCCAAGGGGCTTGAAATGCCTGCCTACGATCCCCGGGGGAACTACGGGATGGGACTTGCCTATGCCACCAGCGAGCGCGGTGCCTGTCACCTCCGGGCATTTACCATTTTCGCCAAGGACCCCTTCAAGCTGAAGCCGTTGACAGAGGATGTCATCGATGGCCAGAACAGGAATGCCGCAAAGTGGTCTCTGTGTCTCTGTGATTTCTGGGGGTCTGTGGACCAGAAGATCATGGCGGATCTGCTCACGGCAGGGCTGGGCCGCCAGGTCTCCGAAAAGGACCTGGTGAAAGCAGGTGAACGCATCTGGAACCTGATCAGGTTGTTTAACCTGCGGGCCGGCTTCACTGCCGCCGACGACACCCTTTCAGAGAAACTGACCGAAAAGGCCCTGAAAGGGGGTCCACATGAGGGCAGGGTCCTGCGCAGGGAGGACCTGGAGGAGATGAAGGCGCTCTATTATCATCTCCGCGGCTGGGACGAGGAAGGCAGGCCGCGGCAGGAAAAGCTCAGGGAGCTGGGAGTGGAGAATTTGTAAAAATGATGGAGGAGTGAATGGAAAAGCACCTGCTGTCAATACCAAACCTGTGCACCGGCTGCAACCGGTGCGTCTATGCCTGCGCGGCAGTCAAGGAAGGGATGTTTATGCCGTCAAAGGCCCGGATCAAAATTGCCAATTTTCCACTCGAGGGCTATTCGGTGCCCAACATCTGTTTCCAGTGCCCGAATGCCGACTGCCTCAAGGCCTGTCCAGAAAATGCCATTTTCAGGAATGAGAGGGGTATTGTTGTTGTGGATGTCGGCTCGTGCACAGGCTGCGGGGACTGTGTATCCGCGTGTCCGTACGGCATGATCGAACAGTACGCATCAGGCAAGGCATATAAGTGCGACCTGTGCGGCGGCAGTCCCGCGTGCGTTGCCGAATGCCACTTCGGCGCCCTCCTTTTCAAGGAGCCGGACAAGGTTTCGTTGAAATTGCGGGCACAGCAAATGAAACACCGGACACCTGAGGGGTCTGCCGGCGAAAGGCGGCGGGCTCTTGCCGAGAAGGTGCTGGGTGAAGCGGTCCGGGTCCCGCGGACGGCGGCGTATATGGGTTAGAATCCCGATACGCGTAATAAGAGGCTTCATACATTTGAATCTAATTTGAGGACACCGAGGGTAATAGCTTAAAGTGAAAATTAGAGTCGCACTAATCCAAATGGCATGTGGAACAGAGATATCGCAGAACATTGATAAGGCCGTTGGAATGGTTCATCAGGCCGCAGCTGCTGGTGCCAATATTGTTTGTCTCCAGGAACTTTATGCTAGCAGATATTTTCCGCAAACCGTGAACGTGAAACATTATGATTTGGCACGTCCCCTGCCGAATGAATCAGTGAAAGTCATGCAAAAAATCGCTGCCGATAAGAAGCTGACAATTATCGTGCCGGTTTACGAGTGTGCCAGATCAGGAATCAATTTCAATACCGTGGTAATTGTCGATGCCGACGGGTCAATTGCGGGAAAGTTTAGAAAAGTTCACATTCCGGAGGGTCCTCAGTATTTGGAAAAATATTACTTTACTCCTGGGGACCTGGGGTACCCGGTTTTCAAGACCGCTTATGCTTCTATTGGCACCGGTATATGCTGGGATGAATGGTTTCCCGAGGTGGCGCGTATTTTAGGACTGAAAGGTGCTGAGGTTATCTTTTTCCCCTCGGCCATAGGCAGCGAGCCAGACCATCCTGGGTATAGCTCTCAAGATGCGTGGGAGACTGTGATAAGGTCACACGGTATTACGAATGGGGTTTTTGTTGCGGCCGTAAACCGAGTGGGACGTGAAGAAGGAATGGAATTTTATGGCGGCAGTTTCATCAGCAGCCCGTATGGGAATATCCTAGCTCGAGCGGACAATGTGAGCGACCAGGTAGTTGCAGCTGAATTGGATTTGAAACAAATCAGAGAATTCAGGGATGTTTTTCAGTTCTATCGAGACAGACGGCCTGACACGTACTCCGAATTGTTAAAAGTCATCATTGATTAGGCTTAACCATTATTAACCATTAAAAGCACAATCCATAAGGAGGAGAGAAATGGCACGAAAATTTTTTTCGATAGGATTTATGGTTGGCCTGATGGTTTGCCTTTTTTCTGGTATTACTTGGGCCAAAAAACCGATTTTGGTCGGCTGTCCATTGCCATTAACTGGGCCCTATGCAAGCGATGGTGAGCAAATGAAGATGGCCCTGGAAATGGCTGCTGCAGAATATAATGCAAATGGCGGGCTGTTGGGCCGAGAAATTAAGCTGGAATTCGGAGATGTTGGAGGACTCGAAGCAGAGAAAATCAAAGCTGTCGGGGAAAGACTCATTGCAGCTGGTGTCAATGCAGTGATCACCGGATATGACGATAGTGGCGTTGATACCAAAGTTTTCGGCCAGTATGATATTCCTTACCTGCACGGCAATGCAATGACATTGTGCACAGCTCCTGTTGCCAAACACCCAGAGAAATACTGGAATTGCTTCCAGTACACGTATAATGATATGGCATATGGTTCTGATGCGGCTAATACGCTTTTTACGGTACCGGAAAAAATGAGGTGGACTCCACCAAACAAGAAGATCGCAATAATCAAGGTAGACTATGCCTATAATATTATGCCGGCCGACGAATTTGCAAAACGTGCAGAAAAATTGGGTTATGAGATCGTATTAAATGAAACTGTTCCCTTTGGTGTAGCAGAGTGGGGCCCAATTCTTCTTAAAATTAGATCAAAACAACCAGCTTACGTCACATTCTGGGATTTAGATCCCACCGATGCAGCCCGTTTCATGAAACAGTTCGTTGATCAGTTTGGATCTGAGGGCATAAATTCCTTAGTCTGGATGCAATTTACTCCATCTATTCCAGAGTTCTTGAAATTGGCGGGGAAGTCGGCGAACGGCCTGATTTGGGTAGCTGGGGCCAATTCAGGTGGGAAAATGTATCAGGATTATAGAAGACGGTGGATCGCGCGTTATAAGAAAGCTCCAGCTGGACTTTACGCCGTCATAACCCGTGACGGCTTTGATATATGGGCGGGAGCGGTGAAGCGAGCCGGATGCGTAACGTGCTACAGAGAGGTTTGCCGGCAGATTCGGGAAACGCCCTATAATGGGATGGGAGCCACTTATGTGTTTAATCCCATTGACCAGTCTGCCATCCCAGGTGAATATCTAATGCCCATGGTGTGGTACCAGATCCGTGACGGCAAGAATATCCCGATGAGTCCCAAGCGCTGGAAGGAAGGTGACTACCAAAAGCCACCCTGGATCAAAAAATAATCTGATAGTGGCCCAACTTGGAAAAACCGTCAGCATTGGCTGTTTCGTTTTGGGTATGCAAACCGCTGGTATGAGTTTGCCAGGAGTCTGAAAAGGGTCAGCTATGATTTTAGAAACAAAAAAAGTATCTAAAGCTTTCGGAAAGATTGAGGCGCTGATCGATGTGGACATGTCCGTGAAAAAAGAGGAAGTCTTTGGCATTGCGGGTCCCAATGGCGCTGGCAAATCAACACTTTTTAATGTTATTTCAGGTACTTTTCCACCATCGTCCGGCCGGATTATTTTTGGGGACAAAGACATTACCAGATTGAATGCTCATCGAATCTGTCATCTGGGTGTGGCCCGGACATTTCAAATTCCCCAGACATTCCCGACCCTTAGTGTCTATGACAATATAAGAGTTGGTGCCACCTTTGGTGGACGCGATGGCCGTAAACTGGGGGAAAGAATACAAAATAGCATTGAGTTCCTGGAGCTCACCCCATTCAAAGATTCCTTGGCCAGTAACCTGGATCTTTACACGACAAAGCTGGTCATGATGGCTGCATGTCTGGCCACCGATTGCAGGCTGCTTATGCTTGACGAACCTCTAGCCGGTCTTTCTACAATTGAGATCAACCATTTTTTGAAAGTGGTGCGGGAGATAAACCAGAACCAAGGGATTACAGTCATCATAATTGAGCACATCCTTGATTCACTGGTGGATATTTCTAATCGACTTCTCATCTTGCACAATGGGACAGCTCTAATTACGGGTAATCCAAAAGACGTCTGTAAGGATTCGAAAGTGATTGAGGTTTACCTTGGCCAAGGGGAGGATTCGTAATGAATAACAATTTGCCCACAGATCATGCGGTCCTCGAAGTCCAAGACGTTGACAGTTTCTACGGTGAACTTCAGGTCTTGAGAAAGGTCTCGCTGAAGCTCAATCATGATGAAGTGGTCGCCTTGTTCGGACCCAATGGCCATGGTAAATCCACGCTTCTTAAGGCTATTGCTGGTATTCATCCCCCTGCATCGGGTTTCATCAAATATCTGGGCAATGAAATCTCCAAATTACCCTGTGAGAAAATTGTTGAGATGGGCATAGCATATATTCCCGAGGCCAGGAATCTCTTTTCCGACATGACGGTTTTGGAAAACCTGACCCTTGGAGGGTACAACCGAAAGGCTCGCAAGAAAGTCAAGAAAAATCTGAGATATGTTTTTTCGCTTTTCCCGCGCCTTGAGGAAAGAAAAAATCAAATTTCTTCTAGCCTGAGCGGTGGAGAAGGACGAATGCTGGCCTTGGGGAGAGGTTTGATGAGCGACGCTTCCTTGTTGCTAATTGACGAGCCTTCTATAGGGCTTTCACCCATCATGAAAACAACAATCTTCAGCACGGTAAAAAAAATTAGACAAGATACAAATACTTCAGTTCTAATTGTTGAACAGGAGGTCGACCAGTCTCTCAAGTTGGCTGAGAGGGTCTATCTATTTAGGAAGGGTAGCGTCATTTTGGAGAAATGTGCGAGTGAGATTAGTAAGGCTGAAATTGAGGAAGCTTATTTTTAAGACAAGAACTTAAAAATAAGGATGGGTTTTCCAATTTTTCTTCATAGGAGGTGTACCCATTAACGAACTATTTGATATCCTTGTCAGCGGTCTCATTTCAGGCTCTCTTTATGCCACCATGGCTTTAGGGTTAACTATCATTTATGGTGTTATCCGTGTCTTTAACTTCGGACATGGTATCATAGCTGTTTTAGGGGGCTATTTCACCTGGCTTTTGTTGACTAAATTAGGTTTGGGTTTTCTCCCGTCTATTGCCTTGGCTTCGCTCATGATGTATTTTTTCGGGTTGTTCGTCTTCAAAGCTACAATCAATCCCCTGCTTAAAAAACCTAACTGGGAATTCTCAACTATTATTTTTCTCCTCGGCTTAGCGATACTTTTAGAAAATTTAATACTCCAGGTATTCGGGCCCAGGGTCAAACAGATTCCGGTATTTTTTAAGGGTGGCCTTAAAATTGGTACTATGTATATCAATTGGAATGACATCGGTTTGATTATCATCATATGGATTTTTATTGTGGCACTCAGTTTGTTTTTAAAGAAGACCTGGCTTGGCAAGGCAATGCGGGCAGTGGCTCAAGATATGGATGGCGCTAAAATTGTGGGTATTAGTATCAATAGGATTTTTGGGTTCGCTTTTGCGATGGCGACCGCGGTAACAGGCTTTAGCGGAATACTTTTGGCTAGTAAGTACTATATGACGCCGCACATTGGTTGGGATTGGATGATTAAGGGGTTTGTAATTGTTGTTCTCGGGGGATTGGGCAGTGTGACGGGAGCTGTCTATGCGGCATTCATCATGGGAATTGCGGAAGCCATAGCTACATTTTACCTCAGCTCTCTGTGGGTTATGCCCATTTGGTTTATTATGTTTCTCATCATTTTGCTCTTGAGGCCACAGGGACTTCTCGGAGGCCGATCTCTGTAATAACCTACTGAAAAATGGGGTAAAAAGGTATGATGCATGAATTATTTGGCTGGAAAAAGATAGGAATCATTCTATGTTTCATATTCGTTGCCTTATATCCGTTGATTCAGGGCAATAATTATATCATGCATATTTTCATTCTTTTCTTCATTTGGTCTGTAGTGGCATCCAGCTGGAATCTGCTCATGGGATATGCTGGAATCTTCTCCCTGGGTAACATCGGATATTTCGCCATCGGGGGTTACATCTCGGGCATTCTGGCCAAAGCCTTCGGGTGGTCTCCGTGGCTTTGTATTTTTCTTGGTGGCCTGGGCAGCACAGCTCTGGTAACTGTTTTTGTGGGTCTCCCATCATTAAAGTTAAGTGGCATTTATATTGCGTTGTTATCCTTGATATTTGCCGATTCGCTGCCGACCATCTTAACCCAGACGCGCTCAATTACTGGAGGGGCGATGGGATTGCATGATATTCCACCGCTTTTTGAAGGCATTACACGCATGCAATCATACTATATCACTTTCATTGTTTTTCTGTTAATGCTGGCCATTATTTATAAGATCATTAACTCCTCGACGGGGCTTGCCTTCGTGGCTCTAAGAGATTCCGCGGGTTTTGCCAAAGCACTCGGTGTCAATGAATACAAAGAAAAAATCAAAGTTTTTGCGATGGTTTCATTTTTGACTGGGGTCGCTGGTGGTTTTTATGCGCATTACCTTGGCGATATATCACCAACGACATTAGGCATCGAACCGTTTCTATTAACTATTGCAATGATGGAAATGGGAGGTACCGGTCGTTTTCCTGGAGCCGTATTGGGGGCTGTAATTATTGTTTTCGGAAACGAGTTTCTGCGACTTGCCGGAACTTTTCGGTTGGCATTGCTGGGAGCGTTGATATGTGCCATCATCCTTTTTTTCCCAGGCGGTGTCATGCAGTTTATTGATTGGATCGATAAACAAATTGGCCGGTTGCGACGGCGTGAGGTCATTGCAGTTGTGTCTAAATAGCTTGCCCAAGAAAAGTTAGACAGCTTTGCTGGAGGAGATTGCAATGGATGAGCGTTTGATAATTCAAAACGGGAATGTCATTACTATGGCAGCTGAACACCTTCGAGCCCAAGCACTGGCTATTGAGAACGCCGAAATTGTGGCTGTGGGAGATAATGCAGCTGTTCAAGGTCTTATTAACCAGGGCTGGCCGGTATTAGATCTGGCAGGTAAAACTGTATTGCCCGGGTTTATCGATACCCACGAGCATATGATGCTCAGCGGCCTTATGGCCTCGGCTGTTCATCTTGATGATGTTGAAAATCTTGCACAGCTTCTGGAAAAAATTTCTCAAAAAGCAAAGGAAACCGAAAAAGGTGCCTGGATCCGTGCTAGTTATTTCAATGAACAAGATATCACTGAAAGACGCATGCCTACGCGGGCCGATTTGGATCGGGCTTGCCCCGATCACCCGGTTTTTTTACTGCATGCCACCTGTCACCTGTGTTCTTTTAATTCTAAAGCGTGGGAGGCTATCAGAGTTCCGATGATTCTTGAGGGATTGGATATGCTGGATGGCAAACCCACCGGTGTCATACGCGATCCTGGAATTTTGACGTTTGTCCACCCGACTATGAGCAAACTTACGCCGGATGAATCCAAAATAGGGTTCTTGAAAGAGGCCGCTCGGAGGGCTCTGAAAAAGGGGATCACGACTCTTCATGCCTTAGACGGCGGAGACCTCGGAGCCGGAGATACCAAGATTATCTGGCTGAACCGCGATCAGTTACCGGTCAAAGTTGTGTGCTACAATCAATCTATGCTTTTGAGTGAGGTGCAGGAATTAGGGCTTCCGCGGGTGGGGGGTTGTATATGCGCTGATGGTGCTTTCGAGGCACATACGGCGGCTCTCTTTGAACCTTACGCCGATGAACCCGACAATTATGGAACATTGACGTTCAGTCAGCAAACCATGGACGAATTTATCTTGGAAGCCAACCGCGCCGGGCTTCAGGTGGCGGTACACTGCGAATCGGAGCGTTCTATCGAACAGGTACTGTGGGCCATGGAAAAGGCCTTGCGGGATTTTCCTCGAACTGACCACCGTCATAGAATTGAACACTTGGAACTCCCTACAGCTAATCAAATCACCCGAATGGCCAAAGCAGGGATTATGGCTTCCATGCAACCAGCATTTTTGCCAGCCTTTGTTGGCCAGAAGAGTTTGGAACTTTATGAGCCTTTACTGGGGAAAGCTAGACTTAGGTGGGTTCACCCATACCGAACAATCCTTGATCATGGTATTCCTATCAGTGGTGGTTCAGATAGTCCGGTTACCTCCTATGATCCTTTGGCCGGAATACAAGCAGCGATCAACCATCCCAATGTTGAAGAGCGGGTCACCCTTCACGAAGCAATTGAGATGTTCACTTCTGTGGCTGCTCGGAGTGCTTTTGAGGAAAAAGAAAAAGGAACGATCGAATCGGGTAAGTCCGCCGATCTTGTTGTTCTTGATAAAGATCCCTTTAAGGTCGGCGTGGATAGTATATCATCCATAAAGATTGAGATGGTTTTTGTAAAGGGACACCGCTATGATCCAAACTCTCTTTAAATGAAATTCAATAAAAAAGTCGATAAACTGGTGCTTATGAAATTCAGGAACCTTTCAAGGTTGGCACCTATGTTTCGTTCAAAGCTATTGACGCTATCGAAGGGTTTTGTTAATGAGGAAAGCTAGAAGTTGCATGTTATTTCAACAGGATTCTGTTAGAATTTCACGGGTAAATTCGGCGAAAAAGGAAAATCTATTTTATTGCTATCATTTTTGCTCGACATTTTAGCCAGTCAACCTTATGTGTCCGCAACTAAATGAAAAATATGGAGACATTCGCAAACACGTCCTATGGGATCGGGCTCTGAACTAATCATATGGGAAAAACTATACGGAATTTACTGATTTTATCTGGTTTTTTCTTCTGTTTGGCGGTCGCTTTGGTTATGCCCTCTTCGGCCGGCGGTGAAAAAAAAATATTCCTGAAACGTCAAGCCCCTAGGTATTATATCTACCCTGAGTATTTGGCAACCTGTCCTGACCAAAAAGCCAAAATTCGGTGCTATCACTATCATTGGGATTGGATATGTGAGAAAGATGATAACCTTTACTGGGATCGACGTTTGGAAGCTGCAGCTTATGCAGCCTGTGGCTGTCCCTTGCCAGATGACATCGCTCCTGCTTCACCCTTCAAATCGGGAAAACCCAGAAAAGGGATTTTCAGTCCACGTGACACATTTTGACCCCACATCTGCCCGAAGAATTGAGAAATCAAACAAAATCTATCGCGTGGTTGGAACCGAGACTTGCCTGTAAGGTGATAAGGGATGATGAAACGAGGAAAATAATTGGAGTTCAAGGGCTTAGGGCGCAAAGCGTAAGGCGCAGGGAAAGGAAAACGACGCTGATCTATTAGGTACCCTGCGCCCTATGCCCTGAGCTTGGCGCCTAAAACGTAATTGTTTGCCATCGCAGATTTTTCAAGGAGGGACACTGTGTTTCCACGATCGCCTTTTTCACCGCCGAAAGATAATCTTCCATTTTCCGGGATTGCCACCTTTGCGGGGTATCCCTTGTGGGAGACAGGGCAAGATGTCGACGCCGTGTTCCTGGGTATTCCCTACGATGAAGGGACTACCTACCGATCGGGGACCAGGTTCGGCCCCCGGGCAATTCGCGATGCCTCCATGTTTTACAGTTACGAGGGAGTGGAAGGGCGGTTCTACGACGCAGACAGACGCCGCTGGATCCTTTCCGGAAAGAAGGTGGTCGACGCCGGAGACGTTCCCATAGAGCCTCTGTGCCTGGAAAAGAACTGGACCGCAGTCACAAATAGCATTACAGCAATCCTGGACGCCGGCGCGGTGCCTGCCATTGCGGGCGGGGATCACTCGATCACGTTTCCTGTTATGCGGGCGCTCAAGGGACGGAAGACTCACTATGTCCACTTCGATACCCACGTGGATTGCGACAGGATCAGTTACAGCACCTACACCCATGGAAGTCCCGTTCTCCTTATCAGGGAAGAGGGGCTTGCAGAGAGCATCACGATTATCGGCGTCAGGGGACTGACAAATGCGGGTCAGGACATCGCCTGGGCAGAAGAAAATGGTATTAAAATACTCACCGCCAGAGAACTCAGAACGTGGCTGTCAAATCCCCGTCCCTCTCTTTTTGAGGAGGGCGACTATTATGTGAGCCTGGATATTGATTTCTTTGATCCTTCTCTTGCGCCCGGCACAGGCACACCTGAGCCCGGGGGGCTCTTTTTCGAGCATTTCTCCGACGTGCTCGATGTCCTTGCGCAAAGAGGAAAGATCGTCGGTTTCGATGTAGTGGAAGTAAATCCTTTTCTGGACGACCGGAGTGCCGTTACCGCTCACCTGGCCGCTCGCTGTATCCTGGAACTCATGAGTGCGGCGCTTGACAGAGCGTAACAAGAATCGATCGGTACCCCGTCGTCCCTGGGTGCTGCAGAAAGGCCGGCGGGATATGTGGTCCTTGACGATGTTAGGTTTCACTTGACATTTAAGCTTTGACATTTGTCTCTTTTCCGGTTTATCCGGGCTAGGATATGCCTATGTCTGTGACGGGAGATACGGGGCTGGCGGTCAAAGGGATCGACAAAAGTTTTGGCGAGGTGCAGGCCCTCAAAGATGTATCCCTGGATGTCTATGAAGGGGAGTTCTTCACGTTGTTGGGACCTTCCGGGTGCGGAAAGACCACGCTCCTGCGCATCATTGCGGGCCTTGAGCTTTCCGACAGAGGTGAAGTCATTCTCGGAGGGGAGGATATTACAACCTTGCCCGCGACGAAGCGCCAGGTCAACACGGTTTTTCAGAGCTACGCCCTTTTCCCCCATCTCACCATCTTTGAAAATGTCGCCTTCGGTCTCAGGTCCCGAAAGTATCCCAAACATGAAGTGGAAAGCCGCGTCAGCAAGCGGTTGGAAATGCTCGGCCTCCAGGAAATGGCCGACCGGCATCCCCATCAGCTGTCGGGCGGACAGCAGCAGAGGGTAGCCCTTGCCCGCGCACTGGTTAATGAACCCAAGGTCCTGTTGCTGGACGAACCCATGTCCGCGCTGGATGCAAAGCTGCGTGCCCAGGTCCAGGTGGAACTGAGGAGGCTGCAGAGGAAACTGGGACAGACTTTTATCCTGGTTACCCACGATCAATCAGAGGCCATGGTGGTTTCGGACCGTATCGCCGTGATGAACCAGGGGAAAATCATACAGTTCGGCTCGCCGAAAGAAGTATATGAACAGCCGGAGACCCGGTTTGTGGCTGAATTTCTTGGCGCGGCGAATCTGCTCCAGGGAAGAAAGGAGAACGGAGGAATTGAAACCAGTGTGGGATTTTTTGCCCTGAAACGCGAACCCAAATGGGAAGAGGGAACCGTGGCCATTCGGCCCGAGCGAATTTGCATTGCGGACGGTCCGTCCTCCGTCAACGGCATCAGGGCGCAAATCAGGGAAGCAATTTACCGGGGAACGGATATCGATCTCTGGCTTGATCCCGGCCCGCTGAGGGTTCGTACGGCCACCTACCGGGACTATGCGGTCGGTGAGGAAGTCTGGCTGGAGTTTCCTCCGGAAGCCTTGGTGATACTGGATGAATAGAGTACTTATCTGGTACGGCGAGTTGACGACTCAGCGCCGCCTGACAAAACAGGGGCTGCAATTCCTGGGCGTCGGGATGCTCTGGATCCTGCTTTTCCTTGTCCTGCCTGGACTGGTCCTGGTGGTGGTCAGTTTTGCGACCCGTGGTTCCTACGGTCAGCTCGAGTGGACGTTTACCATTGAGAATTATAAGCGGCTGCTGGGTTTCAGCGTTTTCGGGTGGACCGCCGACTACATCATTATCTTATGGCGGTCCGTCTGGGTTGCCTTTGTGACCAGCCTGATCGCAGTCATTCTCTCCTACCCTTTATGTTTCTTCATCTGCAGCCGCCCGGAAAGGACCCGGTACCTGTGGCTCATGCTGGTGATCATCCCTTTCTGGACCAATATGGTGATACGAACCTATGCCTGGTTCCTGATCCTGGCGCCGGAATTTCCTCCTGCGAGGCTCGCGAATCTGCTGGGATTCATCCCCCCGAACACCCCGCTCTACCCCAATGCATTCGCGGTGTATATCGGAATGGTCACCATCTTCCTCCCGTTCGTTGCTCTGCCGCTCTACGCGAGCGTAGAACGGCTGGACTGGGCTCTTGTGGAGGCGGCCCAGGATCTTTATGCATCCAGGGTAAGAGTATTCACGCAGGCTATCCTGCCGCAGACATTACCGGGGCTTTCCGTGGGCGTGATATTGACGTTTGTTCCTGCCATGGGAATGTTTGTGGTGCCTGACCTGCTGGGGGGAGCCAAGTATATGCTGGTAGGAAACCTGATCGAGCAGCAGTTCGGCGCCAGCCGCGACTGGCCTTTCGGCGCGGCGGTCAGCATGGGACTGATGCTGCTCACCATGTTGAGCCTCTATTTTTACCGAAGGAAGCACAAGGAGATGCAATTCGTATGAGAAGGCTCCATCCGGCGGTGACCTCGCTTGCCATGATCACTTTTGCGTTCATGTATGTGCCCCTGATTGCCGTGGCCATATTTTCCGTCAACGCCACGCGTTACGGGCTGGCGTGGCGTGGTTTTACCCTGGACTGGTACGTCAAGCTCATGCATAATGACATCATCCTGAACGCGGCATGGAACAGCCTGGTCCTGGCGGTGGTGTCCACCGTGGTGGCGACCATTCTGGGAACCGCCTTGGCGATCGGCATGGACCGGTTTCCCTGGACAAAGAGGGTGGGCACAACGTTTGACCTTCTCCTGCATCTGCCGGTCGTGGTCCCGGACATCATTTTCGCTGCAGCGCTGGTGGTGGCCTTCGGGCTCCTGCGCGCGCTCTCCTCTCTGTTCGAGCCGGGGCTACTCAATATGATCATCGGGCACATTACTTTTCAGGTGTCCTTTGTGGCCCTCGTGGTGCGCAGCCGTTTAGTGAGCATCGGAAGAGACGTGGAAGAAGCGGCGCGCGACCTTTTCGCCACCACCCCGTATCTCTTGAGGCGGGTGATGCTCCCGCTTCTGATCCCGGGGATCGTGGCAGGGGCCATGCTGGCCTTTACTCTGTCGCTGGATGACTTCGTCATCAGCTTCTTTACCGCCGGTCCCGACTCGGTAACGCTGCCGCTCTTTATCTTTGCGGCGGTGCGGCGGGGGGTAACCCCCCAGATCCATGCCCTGTCCACCCTTGTCCTGTTGACTACGGTCATCCTGATCATCGGCATGGAACGGTTCACGCGGAAAAAATGAAATACTGAGGAGGACCGTCAACACGTTGTAAATAAGTTTGCGTTTAAAATAGGCAAGAATTCACGTTGCAGTCGCATTTAATGTCAAATTCCAAAATCGAAATGTCAAATCAATGTCAAATGTCAAATGACGAAGCGAACGGGAAGCTCTCACCGCTGTGACTTCTTCGATCTTCCATAGCTGCAGCAGGCAGGTGGGTAGCATATATTTTGTCATAGGAACGTTTGCATTTCGTTTGACATCTGGGCATTTCGGTATATCAGGTGGGGTGTTTAGGGGGTAATTCAAAGAAGAAAGGAGAAGGAAGATGAAAAAACTGACGGTGTTATTGGTAGCATTTTTTGTTGCTTTTGGGGGAACAGCCCTTGCCGCGGACAAGGAACTCAAGATATTCATCTGGTCCGAGTATATGGATGAGGTGAACATGCCCAAGGCCTTTGAAGAGGCGACCGGAATCAAGGTCCATCTGGACTTGTATGAATCCAACGAAGAGATGCTGGCCAAGCTGCAGGCAGGCGGAGTGAGCCTCTATGATATCGTGGTGCCCTCCGACTACATCATGCCCAGCATGATCAAACTTAAACTGCTCCAGCCCCTGGACCACTCCAAGATCCCCAACCTGAAGAACCTTGGCGCCAGGTTCAGGAACACCACGTTTGATCCGGGAAACAAATACTCCGTGGGCTGGCAGTGGGGGACGGTCGGCCTCATGTATCGGAAGGACAGAATCAAGGATGCCGACGTCCAGTCCTGGGCCATCCTTTTTGACCCGAAGCGGGATCCCGGACCTTTCTGTCTCCTGGACTCCGTGCGGGAGATGATGGGCATTACCCAGCGCTATCTGGGATATGATTTCAACAGCGTCGTTCCGAAAGAACTCAAGGCCGCATCCGATTTGCTCATCCAGACAAAGAAAAGACCTTCCTGCCTGGGTTTCAAGGGGGGCGTTGGTGGAAAAAATGATGTGGTGGCCAACGCGGCGGCAGCGGCGATCGTCTACAACGGAGACGCGATCCAGGCCATGGCCGAAGACCCGAAAAACCTGGGATTTGTGGTGCCGAAAGAAGGGAGCGAAATCTGGCTCGACAGCATGTGTATCCCGGCCGAGGCGCCCCATCCGGACGCGGCTCACAAGTGGATCAACTGGATCCTGGACCCCAAGGTCGGCGCTTCGCTCTCCAATTACAATCATTATGCCACGCCCAACGAGGCGGCCATGCCGTTCCTGGATAAGGAAGACCTGGCCAATCCCGGCGTGTGGCCGACTCCTGAGATCATGAAGACCCTTGAATTCACCAAGGACCTTGGTAAAGACACCCAAATCGTTGACCAGGCATGGACCCGGGCAAAGTCACACTAAACCGCTTCTTCATCTTCTGATAATCCGAGCGACGGACATAGACTCCCTGCCAGAGTCCGAATCGCCGTTCGGGTTATCGATCTCCCTTCTCCGCGGTATTCCTGTGAAGACATGCAGATCGCATTAAAGCAGCAAAGCGGTTTTTGCACTTGCCATCGTCACATCCAATGATCTATTAATCTTTCTAAGGCGAGAGGACGGATTCATGTAAACGCTCTATCACCGGGTTGGTTTCGGTTGTTCGCCTTTTTCCAAGACGAGGACGAGGAAAGGGCCTTGAATCTATATGCTGAAGAGAAAGGAGAACGGCATGCAAGCAACTCTGCAAATTGACCATCATGCCGATATTCTGAATGCCGTTATAGAATCGTCATTTGACGGCCTTTGGATTTGTAACGCCGAAGGGCAGGTTTTGAAAATCAATCGAGCATCGGAGAAGATAAACAGCATTTCCGCGGACCAGGTTGTTGGAAAAAATGTGAAAGATTTGGTTGCAAGAGGTTTTTTTGATAGATCGGTAACGCTTGAAGTTATAAAGACGAAAAGAAGGCTTTCAATGTTACAAAAGGAAAAAAATGGTAAAAACTTACTGGTAACAGGTAACCCTATTTTTGTTGATAATGTATTAACCTATATTGTTGTAAATGATCGGGACATCACTGAATTGATCCACCTCAAGGAGGAACTCGAAGAGAGCCGGGAAATGTCCAAAAAGTACCGACAAAAGCTGCAAGAGGTACTCGACAAGGAGATGGAAGAAAAAGAAGGCCTTGTTTTTTGCAGCAAGGAGATGAGAAAAGCCTATGAAATGATCCAAAAGGTTTCGGAGGTTGGCGTCACCGTTTTCCTCCAGGGTGAATCGGGAGTAGGTAAGAGCCGGATTGCCCGCTTGATACATGAATATTCCGATAGGCGGAAAGGCCCATTCATCCATGTAAACTGCGGGGCAATCCCCGCGACGCTTCTTGAAAGCGAACTGTTCGGATATGTTAAGGGAGCCTTTACCGGCGCCAAAAATGAGGGGAAGCCAGGGATGTTCGAAATGGCGGATAAGGGGACACTGTTTTTGGATGAGATCACAGAAATGCCGCAGGATCTCCAGGTAAAAATACTCCATTTTCTTGACAGCGAAAAAATCAAGCGAGTCGGCGATACCGTCACCAGGAAGATTGATGTGAGAATTATTGTTGCATCGAACCGTAACATTCATGCCTTGGTGAAAAAGAAACAGTTCAGAGAGGACCTCTTTTTCAGGATCAACATTGTCCCCATAGAAATTCCGCCCCTACGGAAGAGAAGGGAAGACATTCCTCTGCTTTTATCCTATTTTTTGGAACGTTACAATGTGCAGTATGGAAAGTCGCTTTCCCTGGACAGGGAAGTTGCTGACCTGCTGTGTCAATACTTATTTCCCGGCAATATACGTGAGCTTTCTAATCTTGTTGAGCGCCTAGTGGTTCTGGCGCAAGAATCGGTTATTTATAAGGAAGATATTCCGCGACAAATCATTGAAAGTGTTATCATGTCCCCATCAGGAACTGATAGGAGCGTCTTGTTTCAATTTTCTTTGAAGCAAGCAATGGAAAAGGTCGAACGAGAAGTTATTGAAAATGCCAAGAAAATATGCAAGACTCAGGTGGAACTCGCTGATTTTCTAGGAGTGAGTCAGCCGACGGTCGCAAGGAAAATCCAGAAACATAGCCTTCAAAAGAGCTGCTGAAATCCGATATTCATAAAATTGCATATGCATGCGACAATGCATAATATTCATTATTGCATATTCCCTTCTTGGCGTGACTAAGGAGCTTTTAATCACAAGAAATATTCATAAATGAATAATCATCAACGGCAAGCCTCGTTATCGATTTTGCCCGCTCGTCATTTCCAAATTCTCTGAGGACATATGTTTTGATTAACATATCAATAAGATGGCTCTACGGATTCTCTGCAGACATGGTGAATTTCAGGATCATTTTCCTCTGGCTCGATTCTTGCTTAGCATATACTGATCGATCTTTCCTTTGAGCTCCTATTTTGTGAGACTGAGACAGTTTGGATGCATGTGGAAAATGTGCGATTTTGCAAACATCTAGGCTGCTGAAGCCCTGAACAGGTAAGAGTTCAGGTGATGCATTTAACCGATTAGAGACAGTTGATACCAGCTTCACGTGTTTGGCAATTATAGTCTCTAAGACGCGGCTATGTTGCTAAACGAAAAACTGGCCCATAAGACTGCTTCAGGCTTACGACCCATTTCATGATTTGTTCTCGCACATCATTGTCTTTTCTGGAGCTGCTGTGTTGAGATTCCGCACGCGCACTCGTGGTTGCCAGTTTACTTTCCATCTCTGAGGAGAACTACAATTCTGTCCTTTCTGGATCCAGTAAAGGATGAATTTGCGGACGAAGTATTGGGAATAACGCAGTTGTAACGGAGCGGTAGGCTGAGGCATTTGTCATAACACTATAATTTTTTACAGGGAGGGGTTGGCATGAAAAAAGTATTCTTGGTTTTGTTGGCTTTGGTGATCGTGGCGGGGATCTGGACAACCAGCGATCAGCAGATATTTGCTGCTGAGACCGTGAAAATTGGTTTCAATGCTCCACTTTCAGGCCCCTCAGCTGCTTGGGGTCTTCCTGGTTTGGAAGGCGTCAGCATTTGGCTCGACAGGATTAACTCTGCAGGCGGTATTCAGGCTGGGAACAAGAAATACAAGGTAGAAATAGTCAAGTATGATAATGAAGGAGTTGGGAGCAAGGCCCTGCTTGGTGCGAGAAAGCTGGTCTTGGAAGATAAGGTTGTGGCCATGTTGATGCTGGGTGGACCAACCAGTGATGTTGCACAGCCTTTCTTGACCAAACACAAAATTTTGACTTTTGTCCTTATCGCGTCTGATATTTCAAAAAAAAGGCCTTATTTGATGGACGTAACAGATAATTTTCCTATTTACCATCTCCTTGATGCCGAGTACATAGCTGAGGCCCATCCAAAGGCAAAAACGGCCGCTATTATCTGCCAAGATGATGCGATTGGTCTGGCTGCCATAGCTTGGTCGGAAGCTGGATTTAAGGCGGCAGGGATAGAAGTAGTATATTCTAAACCATTTTCCTTAGAAACTACTGATTTTGCCCCAATAGTAACCGCTGCTTTGGCGACTAAACCAGACATTATAAGCACTGGAGCAACGTACCCTGAATTTCAAGCCCTTATCTTTGAACAGGCTCATACGCAGGGCTGGAATGCAACCACAGGTTGTATTACATCCGCCTGTTGGGATTTCCATGCCATAACAGCCAAAGTGCCCGCGAAATGGATGGATGGAGCCGTTTCTAATTTTCCGGATTTTGATGACCCACAGTTGAGCGAAGAACACCACGAATTCTGGAACGCTTGGCAAGCCAGATTTCCCGGCCACAGTTGGTCCGAAATTGTCTGGGAATTTAAGGGTGGACTAGACGTGTGGAAATACGGTGTGGAAAAAGCCGGTAGTGTGAACTCGGAGAAAGTGTATAAAGCGCTGAAAGCATCCAAGACCGTTCCCCATTCTTTTGGCCCCGGGGTTTGGTGGGGAACAGATGTCTTCGGGATAGACAATTTGCTTGTGCCCGACTGGCCCATAACGGAAGTTGAAAATGCAAAACCGAAAGTTGTCGCACATAAGAATTTTATTCATTGGTGGGCGAAAAGCGAAAATAGAAAGATCCTTTATGAGACCCTTAAAAAGTGGAAAATGATGAAGTGAGATGTTCATTTGATTTGTGTTGTTCAGGTGATGTGCGGAAAATTAGATACAAGAATGACAGCCGGAAATAGGCAAGAAAGAAGATCGTAATGCAATTTATCGGACAGATGATTTTGAATGGTCTGATGACAAGTTCTTTCTATGCCCTCATTGCCGTTGGCTTAAGTTTAGTTTTTGGGGTAATGCATATTGTCAATTTTGCCCACGGCGAATTTTATATGGTTGGTGCTTATACGGTATGGGTCCTTTTTGCGTTGTTAGATTGGCCTTTCTTTGTAGCCGTTGGTGTAGCCATTCTGGTGGTCGGCATATTGGGACTAGTTTCCGAAAAACTAATCTTTAGACGAGCCCGCGGCAATGTTCTAAACGGCTTCATTATGTCGGTGGGTTTAGTATTTATTCTGCAAGTTGCTGTCGTGGAGATCTGGGGAGTCGGCAAAATGAAACCTGTACCTGCTGCTTATCCCCAGATACTCCATTTTATGGGCGCAACTACTTGGCAGAGGTTTATACTCTTTCCGGCGACTGTTATCTTATTAGGGTCGCTTTGGTATTTCCTGGGTAACTTCAAAATTGGGAGGGCCTTACGGGCATCAGCAGAAGATCCTGAAGCCGCTTCGTTATATGGCATGAGTCCGCGTAAAAGTGCTGCTCTGGCCATGTTTCTTGGATCTGCTATGGCGGGTGCGGCCGGCGGATTGATGGCGCCCATCATGTCGGTCCACCCCTATATGGGGCATGCGGTGATTTGGACAGCTTTCGTGGTCATCATTGTCGGCGGGGCTGGGAATATAAAAGGGACGTTATATGCGTCTATTATTTTTGGCTTTTTGACCACTATCATTACTACCTTTCTCGATTCAACCATAGCGAATCTCGTAAACACATTAGTAATGCTCGTCCTTTTAGCAATCAGGCCTGAAGGGTTAGTCGCACATGCGGAAAAGTAGTATGAATAAATTAGCAGGCTTTGCTCTTTTGACGGCCGTGATGATTGCCCTTCCCTTTGTAGTGAGTGGCTATAAGGTTGATTTTTTAACAATGCTTATGGTGAATGTTATCCTTGCTGTGAGCTTCCGAGTCATAACGACTACAGGCGGGTGGTCCCTGGCACATGTACCTATGATGGGGGCGGGAGCCTATGCTACTGCTCTAATGTCCGGCAATCTTGGAATCCCCTTTTGGTTTTCGATGCCTTTGGCCGGCCTGGTTGCTGGATTGATTGGCTTAGGGATAAGCTACCCCCTGCGGAGAACAGAGGGTTTTGCTTTTTTTGTGGCTTCATTTGCTGCCGGCGAAGCGCTTCGCTTGTGCTGGATTAGGTTTAAAATCCCCTTTGGCGGCCATCAGGGCTTGGTTGTCCCCCCCCCAATGCTCGTTCCCGGCGTGCAATGGTTAGATTTTGCAGAGGCCATACCTTACTATTTCTTGACTCTCGTCGTGACTGTTTTTTGCCTGATGATAATGCATCGCCTTGATGTTTGCCGAATAGGAAGCACTTTCAAGACTATCCATTCTGAAGAAAATCTTGCCAAAAGCATGGGCATCAATACTGCGCGCTATAAAATGCTGGCTCTTACAATAGGGTCGTTTTTTGCGGGCATAGCCGGAGTTCTTCTTGCCCACAGGTTATGGGCGATTGAACCGGACCAGTTCGGTTTTTCGACTACATTGTATCTTTTGGTATGGGTGGTATTTGGTGGAACAACGACCTTTTCCGGTCCAATTCTCGGAGTGGTGGTATTGAGCATCATTGGGGAATTACTTCGGCCGCTTGCTGATTGGGTACCTATGGTGTATGGCATTATAATCATTCTGACTTTGATTTTTTTACCAGGAGGATTGGAGAGCTTGCCTTCACGTATAGGAATTCCAAAGGGAAAATTTTGGAGGGCACAGATCACCGTTGAAGATAGATAGCTTTTTCTCTGAAATTAACATGACAAACGGCATCGGTAAATAGGTGCGTGACCCTTACAGATGCCAGGATACAGATGACGCACATGGCTATTCTTGAGCTAATAGGTTTGGGAAAAAACTTTGGGCAAAATGTTGCCGTCAATGCACTCGATATGACCATTGAAGAGGGTGA
>CAZONI010000061.1:0-23415 GCA_964581175.1 uncultured Desulfobacteraceae bacterium | reverse complement strand
GGACACCATGGGCAGGGGGATCTTTGTGGTTGATCTCAGCGACGGCTCGCTCCTGTTCAAGGCGGTCTACGGCGATGCGGATAATGATGGAGATGAGACCGAAGACGTCACCATGGGGATCAACCAGCAGTATTGCAAAATGAAGTACTGTTTTCCTGCGGATGTCTCGGTCATCCCTTTTTCAGACAGCAAAATTGTCATGTACGCGGCGGATATTTATGGACAGATCTGGAAAATCACGTACGATTTTTACGCAGACATGTCTCACGCCTATGCGGATGCCGATTCCACCAAGTGGCAGGTGAAAAGGATCTTCACAGTCAATCCCGGATCTTCCCTGGCAGATGACTCAGGCGACCCCGACGCCTTCACGGCAGGCGGCACCTTGAATACCGGTGATCAGGGCAGAAAGATGTTCTATTCGCCTGATGTCTCTTTTTTCGGAAATTGCTGGACGTCTAAACCGGTTCTCTACTTCGGGACCGGTGACCGTGCGCACCCCAGGTACGCCATGACGTCAAACCGCTTTTATGTGGTTGCCGATCATAACACCCTGACGAACGAAAATGACCTCTTGAATCTCACCTGTGATGAACTGGATCAACAGGCAGATTCCAATGGGGACGGAACGGTCAACAGTGCCGATACAGACACGAAAAATGCGTTGATGGATATTCTGTCAGATGAAAGCATCTGCAGCGGGTTTTACCGGGTAATGGATGCCCAGGGATCTTGTAGCGGGGAAACCGTCAGCCACACCGGTGAAAAAATTCTCAGCCAGCCCACGGTATTCTTTAAGAATGTCTATTTCACCTCTTACAAACCGGTCTTTGACGATCCGTGCAACCCGAACGGAAACGCCTTTTCCTATGCCCTGGACTATTGCTGGGGAAAGTCCGTCTTCAATTACCAGGATGAGGGGGAGGGGAATCCGACCGTGCGGAACATCAGGGATACGTACCTGCTCCTGTCAAACAGCTCCATCCCTTCGGGGGTCCGCGTAGTGACCAGAGGCGGTCATGCTGCAGGACTGATCAGCGTCGGCGGGGCCGTCAGCGGTGTCGGAGAGGACCAGAGCACAAACATTCCGGGACCCCCGGGAGGAGTATCCCAGATATTGTGGGAAACACGCTAGAAAGAACATCAAAACTGGAGTCAAGCCATGAAGAAAAGATACCTTAAGAAATCATCGTTCTTTTTCCTCATCCTGACCGTGTGCGCCTTCCTTCTGAGTATGCCGGCGCTGTCTCTAGCCGGAGACCCGGTTCTCCACACCGTCACGGGACAGATAACGGATAGACACGGGCCGGTTATTACCCTTGATAAAAAGGGAGTCTTTTATCCTGCTACGGACATGTGTTATCCCCCCGAATGGGCAAAGGTAGGTGAAAAAGCAAGCCTGCTTTATGCCGGGAACGGGAATAGGAGTTGTTATTACGAGATTGTGCAACCGGGACAGAAGTTCAGAATCCAGGCAGACACCGCCGCAGCAAAGAAACAAAAGCGCTGAAAGAAGAGCCGGCATGAGGAAAATGCGCCATACGTATTGGTTCACCGCAATTCTTTTCCTGTGTCTCCCGCTGATGTGGACACGGCCCTGCCTCGCCAACGAGGTCGACGATCTTTTTCAGAAAGGTACCGAACTCCTGAGAGAGGGTAAACTGGCCGAGGCCATCCAGAGTTTCACAGATGTCCTCAATATCAACAGCAAACATGCGGACGCCTACAACAACAGGGGACTTGCCTATTATACGCAGGGCCAGAACGCCCAGGCGGAGGCAGATTTCCAGAACGCAATCAAATACAACCCGACTGACGAAAAGGCCAACAACAATCTTGCGCTTGTCTACTACGTTCAGGGACAATATGACCAGGCCGAGACCTACTACAACAGGGCCCTTTCCTTCAGTACCGAAGAGAAACCCTACTATGCAGACGTGTATAATAACCTCGGCGTCATCTATGCCAAAAAGAACAGATATCACGATGCCCTGACAGCCTACAACAATGCTATCCGGATAACAGAGACAAAAAATCTGGCGTATACTGATGCCTACTATAACAGGGGAAATCTGCATTACAACCAAGGAGAGTTCGATGCCGCCATTGCAGATTACACGAAAACCATCGAATTCTGTGAAGGTTCCAAGGACCTGAATTCCAATGCTGCCGACGCGCATTACAATCGCGGCCTCTGCTACTATAACAAGAAATCATATGATCTGGCGCTGACGGATTATGACAGAGTCATTGCTCTCAGGCCAGATTTCAAGTGGGCGTATTACAGCAAAGGGTACACCCTGTTCATGAAAGCTCAGTACGATCAGGCTCTCACAGCCTTTCAGCACGCCGTTACGATCGATCCCAACTTTGACTATGCCTACTTCGGCCTGGGACTCGTCTACCAGAGAAAGGGTGATCAAAAAAACTGCATATCGAGCCTCAAGACAAGTTGCAATCTCGGGAACACAAGTGCCTGCAACGCCCTCAAGGAGCTGGGAGCGCGCTAGTTTCCATCCATAAATGGCTATTTTCACAATCCTTTCTGCCCCCTCACCCCACCTATTCGGTTTACCTGGCCAAAGCATTCCCTCGGTGCTATTATAATTCCATGAAAACCCCACAAAAAGGCGACACCCTGGAGCTTGACATCCAGAAAATGACCTATGGAGGCCAGGGTCTTGCGCGGATCGACAACTTTGTGATATTCATCAGAGGAGCCATTCCCGGCGATCGGGTCCGTGCCGTCATCTACAGAAAGAGAAAGGGATTCGCAGAAGCCAGGATTGTTGAACTGCTCTCCCCTTCGGCAGACCGAGTGGAGGCGCCATGTCCTTACGTCCCGTGGTGTGGAGGATGCCAGTGGCAGCATGTGCGCTACGAGGTTCAGGTCTCTTACAAGAAGGTCTTTATCGAGGAATCCCTGGAACACATCGGCGGATTCAAAGGGGTGGTTGTCCATCCTGTCCTGCCGTCTAAAAGGCTCTTCCAGTACCGGAATAAGATGGAGTTTTCGTTTTCCGACCGCCGCTGGCTCCTCCCCGGTGAGTTGGGGCAAGACCGAATTGATACCTCTTTTGCTTTAGGGCTTCATATACCCGGATCCTATCACAAAATCCTTGCGGTTGACGCCTGCCTCCTTCAGGAACACCTCGGGAATGAGATCCTCCGATTTGTGAATGCATTTGCCAGGGAAAGCGGAGTTCCCGTTTACGGAATCAAGAGTCATCAGGGATTCTGGCGGTTCCTGACCCTCAGGCACTCCGTTTTTCTTGACGAGTGGATGGTCAATATCGTTACGGCAGAGGAGAGGCCCGAGATTATGGCCTCGTTGACGAATGAACTCGTCTCGAGATTTCCGAATATCAGGACTGTGGTGAACAATGTCAATCAGCGCAAGGCTTCTGTCGCCATCGGTCAGCGGGAAAAGGTCTTTTTCGGGGACGGCTCCATCGAGGACAGGATCGGTTCTTTCACCTTCCATATTTCGGCCAATTCCTTTTTCCAGACCAACTCCGGCGCGGCGAAGACGCTGTATGACCAGGTGCTCAGGTATGCTGAACTCAGATCATCCGATAGGGTCCTGGACCTATACAGCGGTACCGGGACAATCCCACTCTTTCTGACCGGTCATGCGGCAAAAGTGGTCGGCATGGAGATAAATGAAAGCGCCGTAAGGGACGCTGAGCGAAACGCCGGAGAGAACGGCATTGAAAACTGCCGTTTCATCTGCGGAGATATCCGCGAGACCGGGATATCTCTCGCCTATGAACCGGAGGTTGTCATTGTTGATCCTCCCCGGACCGGCATGCACAAGGATGTGGTAGCGCAGGTCCTCAGCCTCGCTCCTGAACGAATTGTCTATGTATCCTGTAATCCGGCCACCCTGGCACGAGACCTGATGCTCTTGAAAGAGAAGTACGATGTCAGGGAAGTACAACCGGTAGACCTGTTTCCCCACACGTATCACATCGAGGCGGTGGCAAGGCTTACTCGAAAAGCTCGCACTTGAGACGGCGGAAAGGGGAAACAAATAGCGATCAGCCCTGCGGGAGGAAAGGCAACAATGTCGTTGTTTGTGACAAAAAAGTGTTGACAAATGCGCCAGGAGAAATAGAATAAAATTTTGGATTTCCAGCAGGATTGGGCTCCAGTGAAATTGGAGTGCCTCGCGGGCAAAGGGGGTGATGATGGATGACGAAAATTGAGACTTTCAAGAAGGCCTTGTTCTGTTCTCTTTCCCCGGCAAGAGGTCCCTTGCCTTCTGACCCTGTGAGTGCTTTCAGCCTGCTCGGAGTTGTGGATAAGTATGCATCAACCCTGTTTCATGAGGAGGAATGCATGTAAGCTGCGACAAAAATATCCACTATCTGAAGATTTCTGGAAGCATCTCACGTGTGTGCACGAGCGAGTGCTTTTTTTATTTTAAGAGAAGAAAGGTTGGTGTGAAATGAAAGTAATCGTGCATGATAACCAGATCGAAAAGGCCATCAAGGATCTCAAACGAAAATTGACCAAAGAGGGGTTTTTCTCAGAAATCAAGGAACGGCGTTTCTATGACAAGCCCAGCGTTCAGAAAAAAAAGAAACAGGCTAAGGCGGCCAAGAGACGCCGGAAGAGAATGCGAAAATTCTGAGATTTACGGCAATCTTTGATCCATTTCGAGTTCCCGATGTGATCATCGGGGACTCGCTGTTAAATATGCGAAATTCCCTTCTTATACCTCCACCGTGAACGTTAAATTGTTTCCATCCATTTGATTGATTTTCCAGGATTTAATAAGGTTTTTTCTTGACAAAGTGGAGCCGAATAGGTACATACGCACAACTGTCGGTTCCTTCATCCAGAAACTGTAAACACTACATGGAAGAGGCTTAAACCTATGGAAAACCGAGCAAAATCATCCGAAAAATCAAAGAAAGGCGGATGGATCTTCCTTCTCGCCGGCTTCGTTGGGGCCTTGATTATCGGATGGGTTGTCTTTCCGATGGTGCTCTACTCAAAGCAGCCCCAGCCCTTCAATTTCAATCATGCCATTCATCTCAACCCGGAAAAGGTGGAAGGGATCGAGGGAGACACTGAGGCGGAACGATGTGAATTCTGCCATGGATTTCGTGATGACGGCACATTCATCGGGATTCCGAAACTCAGCACGTGCACGCAATGCCACGATGATCCCGAATCTCCTCTGAGCGATTTGCCCGCGGAGGCAACCTTCCTCAAAAAATATGTGGCTACGGAAACTCAAGTGCCCTGGCTTTCCTATTTCAAGCAACCCGACTGCGTGTATTTTTCCCACATAGCCCATGTAAAAATTGGCAACATAGCGTGCAAAACCTGCCACGGAGATTATGGACATCTCGCCCGGCTGCCTCTCTACGAGGCCAACCGTCTCACCGGCTACAGCATCAATATCTGGGGGAAGAGGATCTCCGGGTACAAGAAGCATACCTGGGACCGGATGAAAATGGATGACTGCGCTGATTGCCATAAAAAGATGGGTCATCCAGAGGACAACGCCTGTTTTGTCTGCCACAAGTAAGGGGAAGAGCATGGAATTGAATAGACGAAATTTTATCAAGCTTCTTGTCGGCGGCGCAGTGGGAATTCAAGTGACGCCCCTGCCGTGGAAATTGACGGATGACGTTGCCATCTGGACGGATAACTGGCCCTGGGTGCCTGTCCCGCCGCGTGGGGCGTTTACCAGCGTCAAGTCGGTGTGCACTCTCTGCCCGGGCGGGTGCGGGATATCGGTCCGCAAGGTGGATAACCGGGCTGTCAAGATAGAAGGGAGGACCGACTATCCTGTCAATCCCGGCGGAGTATGTCCCATCGGCATGGGGGGACTGGAGCTCCTCTATGACAAAGATATGCGCTTTACCCGGCCGATGAAACGGGTCGGGCCCAGGGGGGCAGGGGTGTTTCAGGATATTTCCTGGGAGGAAGCCATCGGCACGCTGTGCTCCCGCATTTCCAGTCTACGCTCCGAGGGAAGACCGGAGGCCCTCGCCGCTGTAGACGGCCACTACCTGCGCGGATCGACCATGTCGGTTTTGATTGAACGGCTCATGAAAGCGATCGGAAGTCCCAATTACCTGCGGGTTCCGAACTCCGAAGATACGTACCGGATTGCCGGTGCCCTCATGACGGGCCGCGAAGGCCCCATCGCCTGTGATCTTGAAAACTCGGATTTCGTGCTCAGTTTCGGGTGCGGATTTCTCGAGGGCTGGCAAGGGGCCGGCCGGGTGATCAATGCCTGGAGCATACTCAGGGAAAAGGCCCTGAACAACAAGGCAAAGGTGGTGCAGATTGAATCGCGCGCATCCAACACTGCCTCCAAGGCTGACAAGTGGGTGGCCGTCAAACCGGGGACCGAGGCGGCGCTTGCCCTCGGTATAGGCCATGTTCTTATCAAGGAAGGTCTTTACAATAAAGAGTTTGTGAACAATCAGTGCTTCGGTTTCGAGGACTGGACCTCTCCGGACGGAAAGGAACACATCGGATTTAAGACTCTCGTGCTGAAAAAATACGGACCGGATCAGGCGGGGAAATTGACCAGTCTGGAACCCGCCCGAATTGTTTCGCTTGCAATTGATTTTGCCAAGGCCAAGGCGCCCGTCGCTCTTTTCGGAAAGAGCAAGGGGCTCCTCAACGGGAGTCTCTATGAATTCATGTCTGTAATGGCCCTCAATGCCCTTTCCGGAAGGTTGAACCAACCCGGTGGCATCCTGATTTGCGACCCGCTGCCCCTGGCTGTTTTGCCGGAATTCCAGCAGGACGCCGTTGCTTCAACGGGAAGCAGGAAACCCCGCATTGACGGGGCCGGAAGCTCAAGCTATCCCTGCACCCGGAGCCTCATCAACAACTTTGCCGATACCGTGGCGAAGAGCGATAATTCTCCCGTCGACACCCTCATGGTATTCTCGTCCAACCCTGTTTTCACGTTGCCTGATGGAGGAAGATTCAAGAGGGCCCTTGAAAAGACACCGTTTATTGTGAGTTTCTCTCCATTCCGTGATGAAACCGCCTTCATGGCGGATTTGATCCTGCCGGACCACACCTATCTCGAGAAAGTGGATGATGTGGTTTGGCCGGCTGCACTGCAATTTCCCTTATACGGGTTGACGCGGCCCGTCGTGGAACCTTTGCACCACACGAGGCATTCGGGCGACGTCATCCTGCAAATAGCCAAGAAACTGGGGGGCAGCGTCGGTAGCGCATTCCCATGGAAGGCATATGAAGATGTCCTGAAGATCAGGGCCATGGGGCTTTTCAAATCGGGTCCCGGGCTCGTTCAGTATGAAGGCAAGACCACGTTTTGGGAAGGTCTGGGAGAGAATGGCGCTTTGAAGGCGGACTATAAAGACTTCGACGGGATGTGGAAAGCATTGAAGTCCAATGGGCTTTGGTACCGTCCGCGATATGCGGCCGGCGCCGAGCAAAGCCTCTTTAAGTCCCCTTCGGGCAAATTCGAGTTCTACAGCACCCTGCTCGAGACGGTTGTTTCTGAGAGTGCAAAGACCGGTTCCCGGGATGAAATCCTTGACGCAATGGGGGTTCATGCGCGGGGCGATGAGGTCTTCATGCCCCATTACGAAAAGGCAGCGGTCCCGGAAGGATCCGGCAACTATCCCTTGCGGCTTGTTCCCTATGCGCAGATAAATCTGTCCAGCTCCTGGGTTCCTACTCCCCCCTTCCTCAACAAGACCCTTTTCGATAATGAGCTCCTCAAGGATGAGTCTTTTGCGGAAATGAACCCGAAGACTGCGGCCGAATATCACCTGGAGGAAGGCCAGCGAGTATGGATCGAATCCCTTTCGGGAAAGGTGAAGGTCCGAGTGACACTCTTTGACGGGGCGATGCCGGGGTATGTCTTTCTGCCCCGCGGCTTCGGCCACTATGCCTATGATGAGTTTCTCAGGGGAAAAGGGAGCAACCCAAACACTGTTATCCACCCCTCCAAGGATCCGCTGAGCGGCCTTCCCGTGTGGTGGAATACTCCGGTTCGGATAACCAAAGCGTAGCGACGGTGAGGTAGATTATGGAAGAAAAACATGGCCAGCGACAAAGATATGGAATGGTGATCGATCTGGACAAATGCACCGGGTGCGGGACCTGCATGGTCGCGTGCGCCGCCGAAAACAATGTCTCTGTCCGGCCTGACGAATCTGACAAGCAGCGCAGTATTACGTGGATGCAGCTTTACAAGATTACCAATGGGAAGGAATTTCCCAAGACGGAAGTGAGTTATTTCCCGAGACCCTGCATGCACTGTGAGGAAGACGGCCATGGCGGGCATCATCCCCCTTGCGTCTCGGTCTGTGTGGCGACCGCGACCAGGGTGGATTTCAACACGGGGATCGTGAGCCAGATCTATACCCGTTGCATCGGCTGCCGGTACTGCCAGGCCGCCTGTTCCTATCATGCGAGATATTTTGACTGGTGGGATGGATATTTTCCAAAAGGCAAAGGTCTTGAAAAGTACCTGTCTCCTGAAGTGTCTCCTCGAATGAGAGGGGTCGTTGAAAAATGCACGTTCTGTCACCACCGTTACATGAGGGCCAAGACACAGGCCTATGCCGAAGACCGGAAGGAGATCGAGGAAGATGAATACATCACCGCCTGTGCAGAGGCATGTCCGGCCCAGGCAATCACCTTCGGAGACCTGAATAATCCCGAACATAAAGTCTCCACGCTCATCAAGAGCCCATATGCCTTTCGACTTCTTGAACGGATCAAGACCAAGCCCAAGGTCTACTATCTTTCTACCAAGGACTGGGTTAGGAAGATGGGCGATAATTATCTTCCCGGTGAATTCAAGCCCGTGAAAAAGGTGATGGGTTGAATACACCGCGTGCTAAACAATATTCGAATATTTCTCCCAGGAGGAAAGATTAATGGATTCGCCATTGATACCTGAAGGAGTGAAAAGGTGTTCCCCAAAGGCTTTTTTCTTTTGGACCCTGCCGTGGCTGGGGTTGATACTCTGGGGGAGTGTCGCTGCCTTTCTGTGCCTGTGGAAGGGCCTTAATCAGACCAATATGAGTAATGTTTTCGCTTTTGCGCTATGGATCGTTTTTGATCTGGGTCTGATCGCACTGGGAGCCGGGGCATTTTTTACCGGGTTCCTCACCTACATCATCGGCAGGAAAGAACTTAAGAATATCATTAATGCCGCCGTCATCATAGGCTTCATCTGCTATTCCGGCGCGGTGGGCATGCTGGGTATCGATATCGGGCAGCCGATTCGAGGCTGGTTCATTTTTTGGCATGCGAATATACACTCCATGCTGGTGGAGGTGTCCTTCTGCATTACCGCCTACCTCGGTGTCCTGGCGGTGGAATTCATACCGATCATCCTGGAAAACAGGCAGATCCGGAAGGTCAGGGAACTTCGTCTGTTCGGCCATAATCTCCACGAGATTATGGCGGTTTTTGCCGCGACCGGGACCTTCCTCTCTTTCTTTCACCAGGGCTCTCTCGGAGGAATGTTCGGAGTCCTGTACGCCCATCCATTCGCAGCCAGGGGAGGATTCTATATCTGGCCATGGACATTCTTCCTCTTTATCCTGTCCGCTATCGCTGTCGGCCCCTGTTTTACCATCCTGTGTACCAAGCTGACGGAGGCCCTCAGTCGGAAAAAGCTCGTTCCGGACAATGCAATCCAGTTGCTCGCGAAAATCTCCGCCTGGCTGTTATCAGCGTACATCGTGCTGAAGATCACCGACACCCTCGTCTGGATCTACGGCATGATTCCCCGGGATGGACTGACATTCATGGATTTCTTCAAACAAGGACCCTATGGAGCGTGGATGCTGGTGGTTGAAATCGTCATCTGCGGTATTGTCCCGGCAATTATCCTGATGATTCCCCGTGCGAGAAAACAGGAAGGATGGCTCATCACGGCCTCTCTCCTGGCCTGTGCCGGCATTGTCATTAATCGATTTCTCTTTATCGTAGTCAACCTGGCCATTCCGGTTCTACCTTTCGGCAGGTTTTGGAGCTATATCCCCACGTGGCAGGAATGGGGACTTTCTCTTGCTGTTATCGGCTACGGGTTCCTGCTTTATTCACTGGCTTACCGGTATCTTCCCGTATTTCCCAAGGAGCTGGAGCTGAACCCTGCTTTGGACTCCGGGACAGCATAGGAGAGCGAGCATGTTACCCTTTTCTTTTGAATGGCAATGGAGTACGGGTTATTTTATCTTCTTTGGTTTTCTCTATTTTGCCCTTACGATCGTTGGATGCGGTCTGGTATTTGCCGGGATCAAGACCGCCCTCCAAATCATGGGATTCATGAGAGAGCGACATTTCTAGCCGCCATTCTCACACTCCCTGCGATCTTCTTTCACCCCGTTTGCAAAGGTTCCAAGGCATGAGGCGTGTCACCGCGGTCATTTTTGACTGTGACGGAGTCCTGTTTGATTCCCGTCGGGCCAACACTTTGTTTTACAATCATATTCTTGCCCGCTTCGGCCTTCCCCCCATGAAAGAGCAGGAGGAAGGCTTCGTCCATATGCATACCGCGGAAGAATCAATCCGGCACATCTTTCGTGGAACGCCATATGAGAAACAGGCACAGACGTACCGGATGGAAATGGATTACTCGCCTTTCATTCAAGACATGGTTGTCGAGCCGGGCCTCATGGAGCTTTTGCGGCTCCTCAAGCCCCAATTCGGCCTGGCCGTAGCAACCAACCGGAGTAATACCATCTCTGAGGTTCTTCGAAGGCACGGGCTTGAAGGCCTTTTCGACATCGTCGTTTCATCCCTGGATGTCCGCTATCCCAAGCCGCACCCGGAGGGTGTTTTTAAAATCCTCCACTTTTTTCGGATAGGGCCCGAAGAGGCCCTCTACGTAGGGGATTCTCTCGTTGACTCCGAAACCGCCAGGGCAGCGGGGGTTGATTTTGTCGCATACAAAAATCCGCGACTGGATGCGGACCATCATGTATCCAGGCTCAAGAATATTGCCGATGTGGTCGGGATCAAGGAGAACGGTTAACGAATCCGGTCCAGAAGGGCCTTCGCTTCCTCTGAAAAAGGGCCTTCGGGCGCGAGCTGGATCGCCTTTTTCAGCTCCTTTTGGGCCTTCGTTACTTCTTTCTGTTTCAGGTAGAGTTTTCCGAGGTGGAAGTAGGGAGCGGGGAATTGAGGGTCGAACCTGATGGCCTTTTCGAACGCACTTTCTGCTTCTGCCCATTTCCCGGTTGTTTCATAGACCACGCCAAGGTGGTCCCAGCAGAGACTGTAATCCGGCGCCAGACTGAGGGCCTGCCGGTAACTCTCGATGGCCTTCTGGTTTTCCCCGGCCTGAAAATATGCCCATCCCAGGTTATTGTAGGCAAAATGGGGGGTCTTGTAGGTAAGCGTCTCTGCCGCCCGCTTGAAACAGGAGATTGCCTTGTTCCACTCTTTTAGATCTCCGTAGAGGGTTCCCAGATTATTCCAGGCTTCCGGGAAATCAGGCTGCAGATCGAGGGCTTTCTTGAAATACTTCAGGGAAAGAGGATACTGTTTCAGGTCACGGTAGACCAGTGCTACTTCATCGAGGATCCGGGCGTTATCAGGCGCGAGCCGCGCAGCCTCGAGGAGATGTATGAGGCCGGCTCTCGGCTGGCCTTCCTGGATAAGCGATATACCTAAGCCTGCTTCGGCCTGTGCTCTTTTGGTGGTGAGTTCTCTGTTCCCTGCACACCCGGAAACCAGAAAGGAAAAAAGCAGCGCAACAACCGTTCCCCAGTGATAAAGGGCAAGTGACCCGTTCGGTTTCTCTCTCTCATACAATTTTCAGCTCATCGTGTCACATCCGCCCGGGGGCCGAAACCACAGTGGGGGTCAGGAAGATAAGGAGTTCACTTCTGGTGTCTGTCGTGCCCCTGTCCTTGAAGAGCCAGCCCAGAATGGGCACGTTCCGCAGCCAGGGTGTCCCGCTTTCCGTTTTACTTTTGTCTTCCTTGTAAATGCCGCCGATAACCACCGTGTCGCCCGACGCAATCATCATCTCAGTCTGCGCATTTTTGGTGTTGATCGGCACATTATCGCCCCTTGCATTGGCGTAGTCCGGCGAATCATCGCTCACGTCTATGTTCATGACAACCATGTTGTTCGGGGTTATCTTCGGCGTGACCTCAAGTTTCAGGGCGGCATCCACCTGTTGAAAAGTGGTGTTCCCATTGGAGTCCGTCCCGGAAGGGATGACAATCTTGGTGCCCTGTTTGATGATTGCCTTAATCGTGTCGCGCGTCACGACTTTGGGGGCGGAGAGAGTCTTTACCTCGCCCTGGGTCTCCGCAAGGGCGATCTGCGCGTTGAGAAGCTTTGTAGCCGCCGTATTGACAAAACTGACGCCGGCCGTGCTGGCAAGGGCGGTAGGGATGGCAAAATTTGTAGAAAAATTATAGTTATACGTCCCGTCTCCCGTTGACCCCCAGGGATTGTGTTGCGTCTGGTAGCTCCCGCTCCAGTTGACCCCCAATTCGCGGCTGAAACTGGTCCTCGCCTCCACGATCCGCGCCTCGATCATAACTTGTTTGATCGGCTTGTCCTGCCGTTCCTTCAGTTCTTTGGCAGCCTTAATATGGGCAGCCGTATCAGTCATGATAATGGTCTTATTGGCGGAATCAACGGAGAGTTTTCCCCTCGGTCCTTTTACATTTTCATCGATGAGTTTCTTGATGGAATTCACATCAACATAGTTGACCGTCAGGTATTCCGTCACCAGTGGTTCTGCCGCCTTTGCTTCTTTTTGCGCGTCGAGCCTCTTTTTCCTTTCAGCTTCCTCTTCCTGCCGCTTCTTCTTCTCATCGGCCTCTATTTTGGCCAGTTTCGGTGCGGTAGTCACCCAGATCACATTTCCCTCACGCCTCATGCCGAGGTCATTATTTTCCAGGACAAGATCCAGTGCCTGGTCCCAGGGTACATTGCGCAGCCGCATGGAGACTTTTCCCTTCACGTCAGGGCCCCATATAATATTCAGGTTGCTTACCTCTCCGATGAGCCGCAGGATATTCGTCACGTCCGCATTGACGAAATCCATGGTCATGGGAGCACCAACGTATTTTTTCCCCACCGTACGCCCGTTCTTCATAGGCGCAGTAAGCTTCATCATCGAGGCGGGACTTTGGGAATGTAAAGTTGACGTTCGTTTCTCAGATTCAGTCAGAGCCATCGGGACCAGATTCTTCTCCCTCGCGCCGACTGCCGTCTTTCCAAAATCGATGTAGATTGTCGAATCAGTCTGGTCGATATGGAAGGGGACCATTTCCCGTAGCGTTATGTCGAGAGAAACCAGCTTTTTCTCAGGCAGGAGATTGGCCTTCACCCGATCGACTGCTCCCTTGAAATAGGTAGCATCCAGTCTGCGCATCAGGAGAGGAGGAATAGTGGCATCCTCCAGGTTCAGGCGAATGCCCTTGGGTCCTATGCGCTGAAGATCATAGACGCCTTTCTTGCTCGTGGTAACGGTTAATCGGGACTTTCCCCCGTTCGTCATGGCAAAATCCACTCCAAGCACCTGCACCTGGTGATCTTTTTCCGACTTGAAGAAGATCCTGGGCTCTGAAACCGGCTTCTTCTCCGTGGAAGCGTTCGTTTCCGTCCGGGCCTGGACAGGTTCCTTTTCAGTGACCTCCTTTGTTTGGCTTTCCGCTGCGGTGAGGGAGTGAAGATCCACTATGAGAGAGCGGCCCTCTTTCGTAATGTTGTAATCCATCGTGCGGGCAAGCAGTACCACGACCCTTGTGGTGTTATTATTCGCGTTGTACTTCTCGATTGAAATCTCTTTTACCTTGCCGTCATTCACCTGTTTTGTCTGGAGAACCTGGGATTCAGGAATGCCCTGGACATCTATGACGACCCTGGGGGGATCCGTCAATTTGAACGCGGTATACGGCAAGGACTGGGAGCCTACTACTTCCACACGTGTTTCACTGGCATTCACAGACTGGATTCTTATCGCTTCCACCCTGGGTGTCACTGCTTTCGGCTCCTGTGCAGCCTTCCTTGGGGCCGACGCACAGCCATGCAACCCCAAGAAGATCATGGCTACGCCCAAATAGACAAACTGGAGCAGTTTTCGTTTTCTATTCAAGTCATTGCACATATGTGATCTCCCTTAATTAATACCCGATCCCCAGAAAGCCTGCTGTCTCCCGGACTCAAGACCCGGAATACCCATGCTACTTATCACTTGACATCTTCTTGACGACATCCACTATCTTTACCTTCCCCATAAAGTCCCTATGCTTTTCCTGGATCAGAACCGCACCTTCCCGGATCTCACGGACAACGCCTTCTTTGGTTCCAATAAGGGTTCCTTTCCGGATAACGTGACCGACACCCTTCGAATCCCTGACCATGGCCCAGTTCCCTTTCTTATCCAGGATGGTTGCGATGAGATCAAGCTGGGAGAGGTCCAAGGTTTCCAGATAGGTCTTGGGTCTTTCTCTCTTTCTCTTCTCCTTGGCCTCTTCCTGCAGGGACAAGAAGGACTTGAACGGGTCTGTCTTCTCACTCAGGTTGCTCGCCTCTTGATCATTAGATGGTTTTTGAGGCTCCTCGACGGCTAGGGACGTATCTTTCAAGGCCCGGGACGCCTTATACACCATTTGGTTCGCGGCCCAGACTTCCGTACCCGTAAAAAAGAGACACGCAAGGAATGCCGTCATCACCAGATTATTTCTGTTTCTTTTTCTGTTTCTTTTTTGCCCCGGTCGTTGCATTCTCTGTTCCTTTGAATCGATAGGTGACCGCATCACAAGTGGTAATGAGCGTTGTTGAAAGTGGCTTTACCGGACTCATGGAAACGTCGAGAATATTTACGATGCGCTCCATTCGCCCCACTTTGTCAAAAAAGGAGGCCACGTTGTGGTATGTTCCGCTCACTTTGATAGCCACTGGAATCTCGATGTAGAAATTTTCCGGTTTTTCTTTCTTCGGACTGAATAAGAGAAAATCCAGATGGGAATCGGTTCCGAGCTGGGTGATCGTTCGCAGCAACGACGGAATTTCCCTCTTATTGGGGAGCAATTTTAAGGCCTCTCGGAATTGAGCCGTGACCTCTGCCTGCTCCGCCTCAAATTTTTTCAAATTCCTCGCGCGAATTTTTGCCTGATCCAGCTGTTGATTGAGGACCACAACCTCTTTGCTGGTCTTGGATATCTCGCCAATTTTAGGAAGCACAACCAGCCACACGAAAAGGCCTCCCAGCAAGACTATGCTCCCCACCAGGATGAGAATCCGGTGAATCATCCTCATTTTCTCAATTTTTTCTAGGAACTGGCTTTCTTCCATACCATGAAAATCCTGTGTGTGTCACCGGCCTTATTTCTTTTTATTGCGGCCAGGAGTGGTCTTCGGCTTCTTTTCCTCGAACGAATACGTTTTACAATCAAGGTCGAAATCAACTACATTGAGCTTGTACTCGGTCAAATTTCTCAGGGTTGCAGTCTTGAGATCCACTGTCGTGATATGTTTGGCCTTCTCCAAATTTGTCATAAAAAGGGCGATTGTCTCATTGTCCATGGCGGTTCCGCTGAGTTTCAAGAGGCCCTTCTTCTCTGAGAGGGAACGAAGCCACAGCCGGTTTTTCGGGACTGCCGCTGCGATTTCATCCAGCAGAAAGACAGGTCCGGTCTTCTTCTTCTCCAGATCACGGATGATGGTCAGTTTTGCGCGAATTTCCTGGATCTGTTTTTTGATCAGTTCGATCTTTTTTGTCGTCGCAGCGTAGGTGGCCAGCTGCTTTCTTGCGGCCGCTTTCTCTCCCCGAAGCGCCCGCACTTTACTGTTGAGTTGCAGGAAAAAGAATCCCATGAGAGCAAAAACGAACACCAGCGTCAAAATGTAAACGCTGATCTGGCGTTTAATATTTTCTTTTTTCCTTGCCGCTCGAAAAGGAAGAAGATTGATTCTAATCATTTGTCACCGATGCTTCTTAGGGCCAGACCTACCGCAACACCAGCCTGGGATGCCATATAGCTCAAATATTTCGAATCAAAAGCCCTCTCATTTATAATGAGATTTGCGAACGGATTCAGTTCCTCAACAGGGAGGTTCGTCTCGAGTTCCAAAAACTTCCTGAATCCCGGTATTCTGGATGATCCACCGCTTAACATGATTTTCTGGATGTTTTCATCCGGGTAGCTGTTTGCGAGAAAATCAAGAGCCCGCTTTATCTCCTGGACCCATTCTGATATGACAGAGGTGAAAATCTCCTCAAGGCCGCTCTTCTCTTTTTCCAACTTCTCTCCTCCCAGCTTGACTTTCTCCGCCTGGGCGAAATCAACATCAAACTGAGACATGATGGCCTCTGTAATTTGGTTGCCGCCGTAAGAAGAATCACGGCTGAACATGGAAATTCCATCTTTGATCGCATTGATACCCAGTTCTTCCGCCCCTACATTGACAAGAGCATAACAGCCTTCCGGTTCGGCTGTACTCGCCTCAAAGGCGTTCTGGAGGGCAAATGCATCCACATCCAGGACTGCAGGATTAAGACCGGAAAGCTGAAGCAGGGATACATAGTCATCCACGACGTCCTTCTTTGCAGCAACCAGCATGACCTCCATTTTGCCGCTTGCGGATTTTTTCCCTTTTTCCTTAGTCTCCTCAGGCTCTTCCGCTCCTCTTCGCAAAATATCATAGTCCAGGTTCACATCGTTTATATCAAAAGGAATATACTGTTCCGCTTCACTCTGGATGGTGTTTTCGAGTTCCGATTCATCCCGGTTTGTCATTTCAATCTTTTTCACGATGACCGAATAACCGGAAATGGACGTTGCGACATCCCTGTTCTTCACCTTCAAGTTTCGATAGAGGGTTCTAATGGCTGAAGAGACTATCTCCATTTCCTTGATACTGCCTTCCACGATAGCATCCGGGGGCAAGCCGATAATGCCAAAGTTCTTGAGACTTCGACCTTTTTTCCCGTGATCGATCTCTACCAGTTTTATCGACTGAGACCCTATATCCAGACCCACAAGTTGATTCTTCTTCGGTACTGCCATCGCGACCTGTTCTCTATTTCTTATGGAAAAATTTTGTCTTTGTTGGAAAGCTTGTACCCCAAGGCAAGGATTATTTTTCTCATGGTTTCCATCCTGCAGGTCTTCCCTTTCTCTATTCTGTCAATGGTGAGGGGGGAGACTCCTGCCTTTCTCGCTAACTCCGCCTTGCTCATGAGAAGTTGCTCTCTAATCTCTTTCACCAGATTTTGACCCAATGTACCCTCCAGTCCTGCACTTCAATGGAATCTTCCCAGGGAGCTGAGTCAAGATCATACATAAATTGCAATATTTGTCAACTATATTCTTATAAATTAATAACATTTTATATAATTTATAAGTACATATTACACAACTAGCCGAAATAACAGGACATGCTTGGTTTTTTTCTTGTTCTTGTCATTCTATTTCCCTAAAAGCTTGAAAGCAACTCAGGCTGTCCTGTTCGCGGTTCATGGATCCGTCCGTTCATCTTAACTCTGACACGTCGTTCTCACTCTGAACCATGATTCCGGCATCTTGCCTCTGTATGATCGCTCTGCTTTGGAACCCTCTATCACTATCGGCAGATGCCAGATTTTTCTTTACAAAGTTGTGCGATCGGTTTTAAATCCATTCAAAAATCGGGCCAACCACGGCCTTTGAATTACAAAAGGGCCATAGCGTTCTTCATGGTCGGGCCGGGAAGGCTTTTTGAAATACCTGATTATTCCTAGTGCAAGGTGAAGAGTGCGACCTTGCGAAGGAAGAGAACAGCTTCAATGCATTGAGTGTCTCGAATCAAGATGTGTACCTGACAGGGAGATTGATCAAGCAGGCGTTTTGAATTTGACTTCAAGGAGGATTCTTGTGGAAAGTTCAGCAGTTCAGGGAAGAGTGAACAGAAAAAGTGTTTTCAGGGAATATGCGGAGGCTGCAATAATTGCCGTCATCCTTGCCCTCTTTATACGGACCTTTGTGGTGCAGGCCTTCAAAATCCCCTCGGGTTCCATGGAGCCGACTCTCGTGGTGGGTGATCACATTCTGGTCAACAAATTCATCTATGGAGTCAAGCTTCCTTTTGTCAGAAAAACGATCATTCCCATTGAACAGCCACATCGGAACGATGTCATTGTTTTTATTTACCCCCTGGATCCAAGTAAAGACTTCATCAAGCGCGTTATCGGGCTCCCGGGCGATAGAATCGAGATGCTCGGGCGCTCCATCTATATAAATGGGAAGCTGTTTCAGGACAAGCACGGGGTTTACACGGCGCCCTTTAACCCCACCGCTCGCTTCGGTCCCGTCACTGTGCCCCAAGGCCACCTCTTCGTGATGGGAGACAACAGGGATCACAGTTACGACAGCCGATTCTGGGGTTTTGTGCCCCTTGAATCGGTAAAGGGAAAGGCCTTTATCGTGTACTGGTCCTGGCCCCACTGGAAACGCATGTTTCACATCATAAGATAACGGGCGTACCAGGAGGGTTTTTCTGCCTGGATAGGTTCTTATTGGCGTCGTGGAGCAGGCCGGCGGCCCTTGAAACAGCCGTTCCAAGCTGTTCATCCTGGGTGTAGTTCCGGAGCGATTTCGTGTTTACCCATATCACCTCGGCGGCATCGGATCCGGCCCTTGGGGTGCCGGAAACAATTTGTGCACAATAGTCTACGATCACGTAATGATATTGAATGATATTGTTCACATCTTTGACAATTCTTTCATATACCCCCACGAGTCCAAGTAATTCAACTTCTATGGAAAGCTCTTCCTGTAATTCTCGATGCAGGGCCCTTTGGACCGTTTCCCCAAGTTCTACGAGTCCGCCCGGCAGACTCCATTCACCCTTGCCGGGCATATTTCGCCGCTGAACCAGGAGCACGTCCTCATCCCTCAGTATGACGGCCGCCACTCCGACGAGCGGTGTCTCCGGATAGGCTCTTTGCACTGTATGTTTCTTGACATGATGAAGTGAAGGATCTACCATGGCAAACGCATGTTACGATAATCTCAGTCATATTTCAATACTGTCAATGTAAGGAGAACCGGATATGGTGAAATCTACAAAGACTCTCGAAGGAAACGAAGCCGCAGCCCACGTTGCCTATGCAATGAGCGATGTGGCCGCTATTTACCCAATTACGCCTTCCAGCAGCATGGGAGAGTACTGCGACGAGTGGGCCGCTCACGGTCGCAAGAATATTTTCGGCCAGGTACTGAGGGTTTCGGAGATGCAGTCAGAGGCCGGTGCGGCCGGCGCCGTGCACGGTTCCCTCGCAGCCGGCGCCCTTTCGACGACGTTTACCGCGTCCCAGGGCCTTCTCCTCATGATCCCGAACATGTACAAAATAGCCGGGGAAATCATGCCGGCTGTATTCCACGTTGCGGCAAGGGCCGTGGCCACCCACGCCCTGTCCATCTTCGGGGACCATTCGGATATCAATGCCGTAAAACAGACCGGTTTTTCTCTCCTTGCCTCCGCTTCCGTACAGGAGGTCATGGATCTAGCCCTCGTTGCGCACCTGGCAAGTATCCGGGCCAGCCTCCCCTTCGTACACTTTTTTGACGGTTTCAGGACGTCCATGGAAATTCAGAAGATAGAGATGATCGACTATGAAGATATGGCCGCCCTTGTCGACTGGGAGGCGATCGATGATTTCAGAAGCAGGGCGCTTAATCCGGAATACCCTCAGCTTCGCGGAACCGCCCAAAATCCCGACATCTTTTTTCAAAACCGCGAGGCCTGCAATCCTTATTACGAGCGTATCCCTCGGATTGTCCAGGAAGAAATGGAAAAGGTCTCGGATCTGGTAGGTCGTCCCTATCATCTTTTCGATTACGTAGGAAATCCCGAGGCGGACAGGGTCATCATTGCAATGGCCTCCGGCTGCGACGTGATCGAGGAGACGGTGAACCACTTAGCCGGGCACGGTGAGAGGGTCGGCCTCGTAAAGGTCCGTCTTTATCTGCCCTTTTCTCCCGAACATTTTTTTCAGGCGCTCCCTGCTTCTGCTCAGAGAATCGCTGTGCTCGATCGCACGAAAGCCCCGGGGTCTCTCGGAGAGCCCCTGTACCAGGACGTGTGCACCGCATTCCAGGAACGGAAGGAATCGCCCGTCATCGTTGGGGGGCGCTACGGTCTCGGAAGCAAGGATTTTACACCGACCATGGTCAAGGCAGTCTTTGACAACCTCCGCGGCCGGGAGCCGAAGAATCATTTCACGGTCGGCATAAAGGATGATGTCACCTTCACCTCTCTTGCTCTGGGAGAAGAAATAGAGCCGTCGCCCAAGGGTACCGTCAGGTGTAAATTTTGGGGACTCGGAGCAGACGGCACCGTGGGAGCGAATAAGAACGCCATCAAAATTATCGGCGAAAATACCGATATGTTCGCACAGGCCTATTTTGCCTATGACGCAAAAAAATCCGGTGGTATCACCATGTCTCACCTTCGCTTTTCACCCCACAGGATACAGTCGCCTTACCTTCTGACCGAATCGGACTTCATTGCCTGTCATAATCCCCAGTTCGTACACCAGTATCAGGTGCTCGAAGGCATCAAGAAAGGCGGCGCGTTTCTGTTAAACTCTCCCTGGGAACTGGAAGATCTGGAAAGAGAACTGCCTGCGCACATGAAGCGCACCATTGCTCTGAAAAAGCTGGACTTTTACAATATCGATGCGGTGAAGATCGCTACCGAGCTCGGGCTGGGCGGGCGCATCAATATGATCATGCAGGCCGCATTTTTCAAGATCGCGGACGTTATCCCCCCTCAACAGGCGTTCGACTACATGAAAGATGCTATACGGAAGACATACGGGAAAAAAGGAGACAAAGTAGTTCAGATGAATATCGATGCAGTGGACAGGGCGGTAGGGGCACTTGAGAAGATAGAGGTGCCCGAGGCCTGGGCCACGGCTGGCCGGGACGAATACAGCCAGAGAGAAGAGCCCGAGTTTGTGCAGGAAGTCATGCGCCCCATGCTGGCACAGCAGGGAGACAAATTGCCCGTCAGCGCCTTCAGCCCGGACGGCATTTTCCCGACGGCCACAACGCAATATGAAAAACGCGGAATCGCCATCAATGTGCCTGAATGGATCCCTGAAAACTGCATCCAGTGCAACCAGTGCGCTTTCGTATGTCCCCATGCGGTTATCCGACCCGTGCTTGCTGCTGAAGGAGAACTTGAAAGAGCTCCCGAGACCTTCGAAACCCTCGAAGCAAAGGGAAAGGAACTGAAGGGGATGCGGTTCAGGATCCAGGTAAGCCCCCTTGACTGTACCGGCTGCGGCAATTGCGCTGATGTTTGTCCGGCCAAGGAAAAGGCCCTGGTCATGAAACCGCTGGCCTCACAAATTGAATTGCAGGTCCCCAATCACAAGTTTTCGACAACTGTGCCGGTCCACGATGACCTGATGCCCGTGACCTCGGTCAAGGGCAGCCAGTTCCGGCGGCCCCTCTTTGAGTTCTCCGGCTCGTGTCCGGGCTGCGGCGAAACCTCCTACATCAAGGTGATCACCCAGCTCTTTGGAGATCGGATGATTATTGCGAATGCCACCGGCTGCTCCTCCATTTATGGAGGTTCCACTCCGAGCTGTCCTTACACCGTCAACGAAGAGGGGGACGGCCCTGCGTGGGCGAATTCCCTTTTTGAAGACAATGCGGAATACGGCTATGGCATCCATCTCGGTGTCTCCCAAAGGCGACAGAGGCTTGCCGACCTGGTGGGGAGCGCCCTGAAAAACCCCATGTCTGAAGATCTCAAACAAGCCCTGCAAGGGTGGCTCGAAAACATGGAGGACGGCGATAGATCCAAAGTCTTCGGAAAACAGGTTGAGGAACTGATTCAGGTCGAATGTACTAATCCTGACGCCGAGATAAACCCCGTTTTCTTTGATATCCTGGAAAGGAGCGATTACCTCACCAAGAAATCCATCTGGATCTTCGGCGGAGACGGGTGGGCGTACGACATCGGCTACGGGGGCCTGGATCACGTGCTCGCCATGGGCCAGGACGTGAATGTGCTGGTGCTGGATACAGAGGTGTATTCCAATACAGGGGGACAGTCTTCCAAGGCAACTCCCACCGGCGCCGTGGCCAAGTTCGCCGCCAGCGGAAAACCCACCCGCAAGAAAGATCTCGGTCTTATGGCCACGACCTATACCTACGTCTATGTGGCCTCAGTAGCCATGGGCGCCAACAAGAACCAGCTCATGAAAGCCCTCGTGGAGGCGGAGAGTTACCGCGGTCCGTCACTCATCATTGCCTATGCACCCTGTATCAACCACGGGATCAACATGAGCAGGAGCCAGGCGGAAGAAAAAAAGGCGGTAGAAGCCGGATACTGGCCCCTCTACCGGTACGATCCCAGGCTGAAAGGCGAGGGGAAAAACCCCTTCATCCTGGATTCCAAAGATCCGAAGGGAGATTTCAGGGACTTTCTTATGGGTGAAGTCCGTTATTCCAGCCTTACCAGGAGCTTCCCGGATCAGGCAGAGCGACTTTTTCAAAAGGCGCAGGCCGACATGAAAGAACGGTATGAGCATTATAAACAGATGGCCGGCCAGGCAGATTAGGATACGGGGAGGACGATTTTTTTCAGCCGTTTCAATTCTTCTTCACAGGTGAGATCATAGTGAATTGGCGTGATGGAAACCCATTTTTCCCGGAGGGCGAGACCATCTGTGCCGCGTGTCCCGTTGTCCACCGGCGTTTCTCCTGAAAGCCAGTAGTAGACATTGCCTCTCGGGTCCACGCGGCGTTCATATCTCTCTTCATACCGGGACATCCCCTGCCTGGTGAACCGTACCCCTTTGATCTCCCCTGAAGGGAAGGCGGGGATATTCACGTTCAGGGTGGTCCCGGCCCTGAGGCCGTTGCGCGCCAGGAATCGGACGATCTCCCTGCTGAAGCGAGCCGCAAAGTCAAAGTCCGGATTTTCAAGGGTATCAAGCGAGATAGCTGCCGACCTGATTCCCATGAACGCTCCCTCCGTTGCCGCCGAGACTGTTCCTGAATAGAGGATATCAACGCCCACATTTGCCCCCAGATTTATGCCCGACAGGATAATATCGGGGGGAACCTCCAAGAGTTCCTGGAGCGCTATTTTCACACAGTCAGCAGGCGTGCCCGAAACAGCATATCCGTAGAAGCGACCGTTTTTGTTCACCTTTTTCACCCGCAAAGGCATCGAAAGGCTGATGGCATGGCCGACCGCGCTCATTTCCACTTCCGGGGCCACAATATTCAGGTGGAAATCTTTGGAAAGGGCCAGGTACAATGCTTGCAATCCCGGAGCATGGATTCCATCATCGTTGGTCAGAAGAATTCTCATTGCTTCAATTATCGCTCTCCTGTATATTCACCTTGACAGGTGCATCAGCTAATTATTAATACCATGCAAGGAAAAGTCAAACCGTAACTGGCGGTTAAG
>CAZONI010000060.1:0-23676 GCA_964581175.1 uncultured Desulfobacteraceae bacterium | reverse complement strand
TGTTGATTTCCTGGATAAGAAAATCCAGCCGCCTCCCAAGGGCATCATTTTTTGATAGAAACTCCTCAAATTGACTACAGTGGCTCCCTATCCGCACCAGTTCCTCCGTGATGTCCGCCTTTTCTGCAAGAATAGCCACCTCCTGGGCGAGTCTTGCATCATCGATATGGAGATCACCTACCATTGAGGCGATTCTTTCTTTCAGTTTTCCGGCCCTCTGGTCCATTGCTTCAGGCGCACGCCTCTTGATCTCATCTACACGGCTTCTCATAGTTCGCAAGCGCCCTCTAAAATCTTCCTCAAGAGCCTTGCCTTCCCTGATCCGCATCAGATCGTAGGAATCCAGGGCCTTGCGGAGGACTTCATGAAAGCCGGGTTTCAACTTTTCAATGTCGGGTGTCTCCGGCTTGGCCACAATGATGTCTTTGAACTGGCAAAGTTGCTCCGCATTTAGATGTGCGTCTATTCCAAATTCCTCGCTGAGCTGTTCAAAGATCTTCAGGTAGGAACGCACAAGCGTGGCGTTCAGCGTAAGCTCGGAGGAAAGCGCTTCTCCGTTTCCCTCTATCTGTACGGAAACTTCGATGCGGCCTCTCCTGGTTCTGTCGGCAATCAATCGTTTCAGGTCATCCTCCAGCGGTTGAAAATTTCTGGGAATGCGAAGAATGATGTCCCGGTAGCGATGGTTTACCGACCGAATCTCCGTGACGAGCACCATCCCCTCGAAATTATGTTCCGCCCTGCCGTAGGCGGTCATGCTCTTGACCACGGCACATTTCCTCCCTTCGCTGAATCATGTATATGTCCCTGAGTTTTCTAAAATATCCTCTCGTAACAGGATCGGAATAGTCTTTGTACGTCCATGCCAGCGGCTCGAAATAACCCTTGCGAAAAACAAGAGTCAAATCAGCATAGATCCCTTTTGAAAGATATATTCTGTGTACATAGTTTTTGCCGGTTGCCAATACCAGGCGTTCCGGTGAAATATAACCCGGGTCAACATTGATTCTCCTCTTTCCTTCATGGAGATACCGCTTTTCCACCTCGTTGCACCGAAGTTTGATCGAAACAAGCTGTTCCGGGCGGATCAGTCTCTCAAAGGAGATAAAGCGCCTGTGAAGCGGCCACCCCATCTCCTTTTCGTAGTACCTGGTTCGATCAAAAAAACATTCCGGACTTATCCAGTCCACCATGCCGAACATCCCGGATAATTCATCAACGACCCGGTCCAAAAGGCCTTTTTCCGGGGAAAAGAGGCTTGCGATCAGTTTTACAGGATCCGGTTCACGTGGAAGACTCATATCTCACTCCCCTTTATGCTTCCCACGTCATCTCGCTGATCGCTCTTTTCAGGTCTTCCACTCCTACGGTGGACGTCCCGACTTCTCCCACAACAATACCGGCTGCAAGATTGGAGATGACAGCCGCCTTTTTCATATCGAGTCCTGATGCCATCCCAAGGCAGAAAGTGGCGATAACCGTGTCCCCGGCGCCGGTCACATCATATACTTTCTTCGCCGCCGTAGGAATGTGCCGGATCTTTCCTCCACGTTCGAAGAGGGTCATGCCCTGCTCTCCCTGGGTGATCAACACTGCCTGGCAGCCGAGATTTTTCAGTATTCGACCACCGGCTCTTGCCAGTCCTTCTCCGTCAATGATCTCAAATCCGCAATACGCACCTGCCTCCAGGTGGTTGGGGGTGATAACATCTACCCCCTGGTAAAGAGGAAAGCTTTCGACTTTAGGGTCTACCGCAAGAATCCCGTTCCAGGATTTTTTCAGACGTCGCAAGCCACTTATAATATCCGGGGACACAACTCCCTTTCCGTAATCGGAGACAATAACAACATCCATCTCCTGCTTTCTTTCTTCCACGAACGACAGGAGTTTTTCCATCATCCGGGGATGGATATCTCTTCTGCTTTCCCGGTCAACCCGAACGACCTGCTGACTGTGGGCAACGATTCTGGTCTTGGTGCTTGTAGGTCTTCCCTGTTCCACCAGCACGCCTTCCGTGGTAAGACCCAGCTCTTTCATCCGGGCGATTACCTCTCTCCCCGTTGCATCGTCTCCAATCACCCCGCAAAGAACGGGCCTTGCGCCCAGGCTGAAAATATTGTTGATCACATTCCCTGCGCCGCCAAGCGTCTTGGTTTCACCCTGAACATCCACGACAGGCACGGGTGCCTCCGGTGAAATGCGGGAGACTTTTCCCCAGAGGTACCGGTCCAGCATGACATCGCCCAGGACCAGTATCCGCGCGCGATGGAATCCGTCAACAGCATCCTGGAGCAGCGCCTTCTCCCGGTCCGGGACGTCTTCCATATTCCCTCTCACTACATCTCCTCTTTACAGGACACAGGACATCCCGGAAATTCTGTTCGAAATCCTTTGATCGATGTTCAAGACACAAAAGCCGTCAGAGCTGCCTCGCCTGAAAGGCGACATCCAGCACCTGGCGATTGGAAGAAGAAACGGGGGAGGCACGGTGGGAAGACTATTCGTCTTGCAGGTATTCCCCCGTGCCGCCGGTTGAAATGCACTTTAGCATGACGCGCCTCTCTTGTCCACATCATATGACGAACCCTGATCTCCGGCAAGGCATCATCTGCTGTGTTGCCTTCGGTCACTCCTCCTTGCGACGTATTGTTGTATACGTCTCGCTCGTCGCTCCTCGGTGCCTTGCATTTAATGCCTTGCCGGAGATCATGATTCCGCCTCAACCACTCGCCTTCACACACGCTGAGGAAATTCGACGGCGGATTTGGGGCAACCCGGAAAAGCTGAAAGCAAACGAGATCACCTCAAATGAGATGAGCTTTCGAACGCCGGCTCCGAGCAGCACCGAAATTTTCCTTGAATAATTGGGATAGACTCGCTAACTTAGAGCCGACTTTCGCTCAACCGGGACCTGTGAACCATTTAGAAAGAAGCTATACACAGTGATGGCACATGTTCTCTCCAGAGAGTTCCATGAGAAATCGCCTTCGACTCTTTTTGAAAATTGTCTCTTACATCCTTGTAGAAGCGTTTGGAGCTGTCCTTCTGGTATCCTTTCTTTCCATGTTGACGGATGTAATTACGGTTTTGAAATTTGTACTCCCGATCGTCGCGCTCAGCTCTGCGGCAAGTGGCTTTTGCACCCTAGACAAAAGCGTGGACTTGATAATACACAGACACCTGTCCGCCATCGGTACGGGGATCGGGACTGGCTTATTACTCTACGGCATCCTGGGCGTCTTCTTGTTCTTTTTGAGTGGAGAAAACCTGTTCGGTTTTCGAGATTTCCTGGTCTTCCTCGGTATCGGGGCAGGATGCGCCGAACTGGGCGGTCTACTGGCCCTGAAGCGCAGTAGATCTCCACTGTAGTCGCTTATTGTCCAAAAGCAAAAGGAGGGAAAAATGAGAAGGAAATTCAGATTATTGAGTGTTCTGGTTTTTGCAATCTGCTTTCTGAGTGTTATTCCAACCGGGTACGGTGCATCTGCAACTATTTCATCGGCCGACTACAAGGCCGGAGCGGTCGTCACTATCGAGGGTACTATTTCACCCGGGCAGGACCTCTACGTTACCGTCGCTTCCCAATCTACCTTCGCGCCGAAAGACACCAAGGGTGTCAATGAAATCAAGCGACTGAAGAAAGAGGAAAAAAAATGGGATTTCGGCAGTGACACGACCGTTCCCGACCTCTACTATATGCTCACAACCAACCCGGACAAATTCGGGAAGGTTGTTGACAAACGATTTGGCGGCCCCTCCTTCTTCACGGGCCTTTACAAAACAAAAATGTTTAGGCTGAAACAATTTGATGCGCTTGATGCTGATGCGAGAGCTGTCCTTGGTCCTCTCAAAACCAAGGAACAGTGGAACTTCTTCAGGTTCACCCACGAATCCAACTACGGCATTGACACGATCACGAAGGAAAAAACCCTCCGGGGGAAGGTGGTCATCTTTGCCCGAAGTGTGCTTGCGGATTACGCGAAGACAGGCGATTACTGGGATAAGAATACGACCATTTCTCTGGACAGGAAAACCGGCAAATTCAAGGCCTCTTTCAAGACCTACCGCCATACCCCCCCCAATAGTAAATTCGATGTCTACGTCAACGGCGCCAAGACAGGCTCCTACACCGTAGCAGCCAATGGTTTCTGGTTAAGCCTGGCACACCGGTACATGAATCCCCTGTGGATCATCATCGGCGCTATTATCGTGGGTGCGTACTTCTCCATGATCGGCGCTGCCGGCGGGATGTTGATGGCCGCGTTCCAGGTGATGGTCGTGCAGACTGCCGGCCCGGTGGGGATCAACGCGGCAAATGTGCTCCGTCCTTCCAACATGGCCCTGACTCTCTTCTCGCCGTTGGGCTCATTTTACCGGTACGCGTTCAAGGAAAGGAGGGTTGCCTGGCCTGTTGGAATATCGTTCGGCGTGGGGATCTTCATCGGGTCTATCTGGCTCGGCAAATATGCCACCAAATATCTCCCCATGCAGACCTACAAGGAATGGCTGGCCGTCCTGGTGGTCCTCATGGGCATCAGAACGCTCTATGAACTGACTCCGAAAGTGATGGAGAAACGAAAGAATATCAAGGCCATGGTGAAAAAGTTCAATGAGGAGGTGGCAAAAGCCAAGGCAGAGGGGCGATCCGCAGAGATGGGACACATAGAGCCCGTCAAGTCGGGGCTTACCGACTACCGGTTCAAGTTCTGGGGAGAAGAGTTTACCATCAACCCGTTGCTTTTCGGCATCCTCGGCCTGGTTATCGGTATCGTATCCAGATCCTTCGGGATCGGCGGCGGGTTTCTGCTGGTTCCCAGCATGACAACCCTTGGGGCACTTCCCATGTATGTTGCCGTTCCGGTTTCCCTCATAGGCACTTGTTTCAGCAGCATCGGGTCTTTCATCGGGTATTTGATCAACGGATACCTCCCCGATCTCTGGTTGGCGATCGGTATTATCATCGGCGGTTTCGTGGGAGGCATGATCGGCAGCCGCATCCAGAAGTACTTCAGTGAGAGGGCTCTCAAGTGGATACTGGCTATCACCTTGTTTTTCCTGTTCTTCCGATTTTTCAAGATCGAGATCTGGATATAAGTCTCCCCGGGGAGGAGGAGGCCGTTTCCTCCTCTTCCCCATTTCCCCGTCAACATGGAAGCATTCCTGGATACCTTATGGTTCAAGATAGAAGTACTGGTACAGCATATCAAAGCCTTTCTTGATGCTGTTCTCGCGCCCCTCAATGCTGCCCTTGGGCCGGCGTGGACCATCCTCATCCTCGCCTTCCTGACAGTTCTCCTGGCAGAGTTCCTCGCACGAAAGTTCAACACAAAACGCTACAGGATGCTGAAGGGGCAGTTTCAGTACTGGTACAATCTCCGACAGGAAGCGAACAGTTGTGATGATACCGAGAAGGCAAAACTGTTAAAGAGAAACATCGATCAGGCGGAGCTGAACAGAGTCTACTATGACTATTTCTTCGAAGGCCTCATGAAGAGTCTCCTGACCAGGTATCTTCCCCTGTTTCTCATGCTGGCATACGTGAATGAGGCATACAAAGCAAATCAGTTGATGAACCACTTCGGCAGGGCATATGTGCTCAAGCTCCCTGCTACTTCGGGCAAACCGCTCCTGATCGGAGCTGTCTTCTGGTTCTTCCTATGCATTGTTCTGGCCTACGGCTTCTTCTTCTTTCTTGGAAGGATCATCGCCAAAGTCCGGGAACGGCAGCATCCCCGACAACAACTCTGACTATTCCGTGTTTCGCAATGAAGTTGACTTTATCTTCTCAATCAAGTAAAAGAGGATGCATTTAAAAGAAACCGCACTCCTGTGGAGAAAAGTGCTTCCCGCTTTCCCGGACCCTGGATATGAAAAAGAAATACCAGATCATCACTGTTATCGCCCTTTCAAGTCTTGTAATCGGGTTCTTCCTGAGTATCTACATTACGGTTGAGGAGAAGATCCCCTCCAATGCCGTCGTGATCATCACCCTTGAAGACAAACTATACCATTCCATTCATTTCGATTACAGTTGTGTCGCAGGAAAAACAGCTAAGACAACCACCCTCGAGAAAGCAGTAGAGATGGGATTTACACCCGATCCCCACTGCCGGGAACTGGGCTATTTTCGGGGAAACAGGCTATTTCTCTTCCATTATCTGCTTTCCAAGGTCGGGTTCTCAGTGAACAGCCGGTGGGACAAAAACGGAAACTGGTTATGGTAGTTAGTTTTGCCTAAACCTTCCACTTCTGATGGAGGGCCCGGACAGATTCTCCCGGTCCGCCAGCTGGAAGGTCGTGCTGGCTGTTGCCTCCCGCTCTACGAGGAGACTCACTGATTCTCTGTTGACAGCAAGAGGGTATCCACCATGTCCATGCCCTTCCTTCATGTAGTCACCGGCGGCGGCATCATATTCGATTTTCCTTTTGCCGGAGAAAATATCACCGTCGGTCGAAGCAAGAACAACGACCTTCCCCTCAAAGACATCACTGTTTCCCGCCATCACGCAGAAGTCAGAAAGGCCGAGAAAGGGTACCTCGTTCTCGACCTGGGGAGCTATAATGGGACCAGACTCAATGGTAAATTAATTCAAACAGCTCCACTTCATTTCGGGGACAAAATCCAGCTCGGCCAGACGCGTTTGACTTTTTTTGAAAGAAGAGGAGTCGGGGCCGGAAATTTCGACTCGCTTATACTGACAGCAGACAGCGACTTTGAGACGGGAAAACAGAAAATTGTCGAAACCAGTCCCCGAGAGACCTATGAGGAGTCACGTGAATTTCTGGTATCTCTCGCAAAAGATGCGGGCCGAAGCGCCAGAAAAAATAGAGAAGATCTCGAAAAGAAGACCAGTTTGTCCCTCCTTGCCCGGGTGAACAAAGTCCTTTTCGTTCTCTATGAGATCAGCAGACAGCTCAACCAGATCACGGACTTCGACGAACTCCTCAACAAAATCATGGATCTCATATTCATGGTCATCGACGCCGACTACGGATTCCTGGTGCTCCTCGGCGGGCAGGATGGGAAAGATCTGGTCCCGGTCGTGGTCAAGCACCAGGAGAGGCTCCTCAAAGAGGGAAAGGGGCTGAAAGCAAGCAAGACCCTGATCACGAAAGTCATCCGCGACAAGGTAGCCCTGCTCACTTCGAATGCCATGGCCGATACGAGACTGGACGGCGCTAAGAGTCTTTACCTGCAAAAGATCAAGTCTGCCATGTGCGTGCCCCTCTGGCGCAAAGACAAAGTCATAGGGGTCATCGAACTTGGGACGGCCCGCCTCGAAAACCACTTCGACCAGGACGACCTTGAACTTCTCAAAGCCATTGGAAGCCAGATGGCCATGGTCATCGAACAAGCGGATTTGAATGAGCAGATTCGAGAAGAAGAGAGGATTCGGGGCCGGCTGGAGCGTTTCCATTCACCCCAGGTGATCGAGATGATATTGAAGGGGGACCAGGAGGCCAAGGACCTCATCATGGATCCCAAAGAGCTGACCGCCACCGTCCTGTTCATGGATATCGTTGGATTTACGGACCTTTCCGAGCGGATGCCCCCGAGGGAGATTACCATACTGCTGAATCACTTCTTTTCCCGGATGACCGATATCACCTTCCAGTATGACGGGACCCTTGACAAATACATCGGAGACGGTCTCATGGCGGTGTTCGGCGCCCCCATGCAAAAAGAGGATGATGCAGCCAGGGCCATCCAGGCGGCCCTTGACATGCGGAAAGACCTGCAATTAATGATGGCGAATATGCACCATGACAAGAGCTTTGATATTCGCATCGGCATAAACACCGGCAAAGTGGTGGCAGGAAACATAGGGTCTCCGAAACGGATGGACTATACGGTCATAGGGGATCCGGTGAATGTCGCGTCCAGGCTCGAATCTATCGGCAAACCGAACCAGATTCTTATCGGAGAGGAGACCTATCGTCTGACAAAAAACCAGTTCGACGTTCTCCCGGTGGGTCTCAAGAAGGTAAAGGGAAAACGCGAGGCCATAATGGTGTACGAAGTCCTCTAACCGCTTCCTCACCCCTCCTTTTTTCTGATGAACGTCGCTATATTCCTCTTCAGCAACTGATACTCGCCGGCGAGTTTCTTGTATTTTTCCTTGCTGTCAACGGCAAACCGTTCCAGTCTCTTGAGCCTGAGCTTGAGATCGGTGATGTCGGTGTGCACAACCATACACGCCCGGATCTCACCCGAACCATCATATTCCGGCAGGACTCTTGCCAGCATATAAACGGGTTCACCTTGAGTATTGTAGTACTTCCATTCCTTGCCATCCACCGTCTCTCCCTGCAGGCCCCGCACCACGGTCTCGCGAAAATTCGGCCGGTAAGGTTTGGACAGGACCGATAAAGGGTTATTTCCGATCATCTGGGAAGCACTGTACCCCAAGGTTTCTTCACATGCCCTGTTCCACTCAGTGATTTTTCCGGTCCGGTCGATTTTGTATACCGGATAAAAGGCCTCGAATTTGTCCACTGCTGCAGTGGGGAAGGAAGCCTGCCGTGTGACGGGTTCTTCCGTCGATTGGATGGTCTGGATAACTCCTTTCAGGGCCCCGTCCTGATCCAGGATAGGGGCCGCACTCATGATTGCCTTCACACCTCCCTCAAGGTAGGGCAATGTGGTCTCAAGGGAATAGGCCCCGCTATCCGTTTGAGAAAGAAGCGCATCCCCATACTGTTTGTTAACGCACTCAGGATCTTCGAGAATCTTGTCGGCAAGGCTTCCTTCACTATTGATGGCAAGTCCTTCGCATACTTCCTTTCCAAGGATCATTTCGGGGGATATGCCGGTCAACAGCTGACATGCCCTGTTCCATTGAACTACCCGGTGCTGCCTGTCAATCACAAAGGTCGGCACGGGAGACCGTAACAGGATATCTTCTATGTATTTGGTGGACTCCCTGAGAACCCTCGCTTTTTCTTCCTCACGAGCCAGGGCTTCACTGCTCTCCTTTTCAAACAGAAAAGCAAAGAGGAGCACCACGAGAAGGCCGAGGAGATATGCCCCAAGGGAATAGACCGGAGAAACCGCCGCCGGCAGAAGATTGATAAAGTGATGCCCCGTACGGAAAAGGAATACCGCGAATGCCGTCTCGAGGAAAACCAGGCATGCCCAAACGGTGCCCCAGAGATACCCTGTCACAAAGATCGCCAGAAGAATCAGGACGGCATTCCAAACCCAGGACAAAAGGATCAGTCCCCCGGCTCCAACTCCGCCGGTCTGCCAGCGGATAGCGGCCAAGGTTCCCCAGAGCACGAGCACGGACAGGTTCCCGACAAGCACCGGATTTTTCGTAATTCTCAACAGCAGGATAAGAAAAATACCTGCAAGTCCGGCAAGGATACAGAGATAAAAAAGCGGGAAAGCGCCGACATAGAAATAGAAAAGCCCCAAGAACGGGGCAAAAATCACGAATGCCAGTGCAAAAGAATTGAGGACCTTTATACGCCTCAGGACCCCGGGCTCCACGAGCTTCGCTCCCGATGTGAGAAAGTCCTCGAAGGCTGAGATGGATTCTTGGCTCGCCATTGGCTAAAAGTAGACCACGTTACCTTCGCTATCCAAAACAGCAGTCAGAGCTGTTTGGCCATTTTTGAAAATAGGGAAGCTGTTGTCCTTTGAAGCAATTGTCACAGAAATTTCTTTTCCATTTGTGTTCGTAATATCATATTGTAGATGATGCCCAATCGGAATAACCACGTTTAGGTGATCCTTGATTTCTGCTAGGACATCTCCAGGAGTCGGGGGAATGATGCTGCCATCGGCATTGATCAGCCATTGTTCCCCTGCGCCCTGCGGGAAGAATTCATCGTGGGCCAGGTAGTACATGATTTCTCCGTCCATGATCTGCTTCATCATGACCGCGGCCTCAGTTCCATAGGCCCTCTGCGTCCAGGTATGGTAGAGAGGTATGGCCGTTGCCGAAAGCACGCCCACAATGAGAAGTGTAACCATTAATTCGAGGAGAGTGAACCCTTCCTTTCTGCGCATTTAGGTTCCCTCCCCTTCCGGCACGGAATATTTCACCCCGCTCGCCGTCAGGGTGATGCTCATTTCTCCCTTCTTTACGTGCGCAAGAGAAAGACGGTACCCCACGTTCGGGTCGGGGTCTCTCGAATAACGGAGGTTTTCGAGAAAGGATAATTGACTTTTCTTGAGCTGGAGGTATTTTGGCACCAAGTCGGCCAACCGCTCGGGATACCGGTTGCTCTCGTAGTGGGCGAATCTCTTGATTGATCCATTCACCAGGAAAAGGAGCACCCTTCCGGCCTTGGTCTTATCGAGCATGGAGGCGGTTTGTTCGGGCGCCGGCTGGCCGCCGAAAATAATGACGCCCCACATGGCAAGGATCAGTACGGAACTGACCACCAGGAAGTACTGGAAGGGCCCCCATCCCCGTTTTTTCTGCACCCCTTTTTCAGCTGCCTTTTCTTTCTTTTCCGCGATATTAGAGCCTACCTTTGAAACGGTCTGCAGCATGGCGCACTGGAAGCAGGCGTACTCGCCCGGCCGCACTTCTTCGGCACAATCACTGCAAAGGGGGGCATTGCAGCTCGCACAAAAATAGACAGCTTCCCGGTCCGGGTGGTGTTTGCACTGCATGAAAATGCTTCCTGTCTCCCGAAATAATCCAATCAGAAAGTTGGCACTTCGGATGAGATAAAGAAAATCTCCGCGTTAGTCAAGGGGAAAGCTTCCGATCTCAAACGGCATACCCCGGCTCTCTCCCGGGAGATCTATGGTTTCAAATCATTCCGGCAATAGGGACAAACCACCCAATCCGGCTGGACAATCCGCCTACAGGAGCTGCACGTGGGAACGATGGGCTGTTCGCAGTATGGACAATCCCTGAAATCAAGACTCACCGCTTTCCCGCACCCGGGACAGATGGTCGTGAGTTCTTCTTTCTGATGCACAGCCCGCAGGACCTCTTCGATAGTAGTGATACCCATGCGAATTTTCCGGAGTCCGCTCATTCCGAGTGTGGTCATCCCGGTCGCCATGGCTGCTTCGCGTAATGTGTCAGCCGTTACCTGGGCCTGTACCAGTTCGCGCATCTTATGACCCATAATCATGATCTCCTCGATGGCCGTTCTCCCTTTGAAGCCCGTATGATCACAGTGCGAACAGCCCGTTCCGTGAAAGAACTTGAATGGCAGGTCCTCTTCACGCATGCTGATCCTTGAAAGCAGTTCCGGGTTTGGGACATATTCTTCCTTGCATTTTGGGCAGATGACCCTGACGAGACGCTGCGCAACCACACCGATCAAGGAAGAGGCAATGAGAAAAGGAGGCATCCCGATATCAATGAGCCGTGTTACCGCAGTGGGAGCGTCACTCGTATGCAGCGTGGAAAGAACCAAGTGGCCGGTCAGCGACGCCTGGAGAGCGAGTTCTGCGGTCTCTTCGTCCCGGATCTCTCCCACCATGATGACATTCGGGTCCTGCCGCAGGATGGAACGGAGAATAAATGGAAAAGTGAGTCCCACTTTTTCGTTGATCTGGACCTGGTTGATTCCTCCGAGCTCGTATTCTACAGGATCTTCTACCGTCACGATGTTCACTTCTTCGGAACGTATCTCCCGCATGCACCCGTAAAGGGTGGACGTCTTACCACTCCCTGTGGGCCCGGTAATCAGGATCATGCCCTGCGGCTGCCGCGCAAAATTTTCCAGTATGGCGAGGTTTTTCCTGGCGAATCCCAACTGACCCAGTCTGAGAAAGGCTTCTTCCTTATTGAGGATCCGGATGACCGCTTTTTCTCCGTAAAAGGTGGGAAGCGTTGACACCCGAAGGTCTGCGGTAAAATTCTTGGATCGCACCTTGATCCTTCCATCCTGGGGGAGTCTTCTTTCCGCGATGTTCATCCCGCCAAGGACCTTGATCCGGGAAATAATGATAGGCTGTGTCCATTTCGGCAGTTTGATTGTCTCCTGCAAGACCCCGTCTATCCTGTTCCGCACCCTGACGTTGTTCTCCTGTGCTTCAACATGGATGTCACTGGCGCCCTTTTTGAGGGCGTTCTTGATAATCAGGTCCACCATCTTCACAAACGGGGAATCCTGAAACTTGTCAAGCTCCTCTTCCTGTTCCTCTGCCTCCTTTTCTCCGGGATAGAATTCCAGCAACTCTTCGCTCCCGAACTCATCGGTCACCTCATCAATGGATTTCTCAGGATGATGATACTGCTGGACACGATCGAGGATCTGGCTCGGTGTGGAAATGGCCGGCTGGATGCTGAAACCGGTAATGAATTGAAGTTCTTTGATCATGTTCAGGTCAAGCGGATCAGCCATGGAAACGTGCAGCACGTTATTTGTCTGGCTGATGGGGATGCAGAGGAATTTTCTGCACACCTCTTCCGGAATTATCTCTATGACATCCTGGTGAATTTCCTGGTCCCGAAGGTCCACAAAAGGAATCTTCAGCTGCATTGCGAGGGCAAAGGCAATTTCCTCCTCGGTCAGGAATTGAAGCTCCATCAGGACCTGTCCCAGCCGTTTTCCCGTTCCCCGCTGTGCCTCTAAGGCCTCACTCAGGCGCGCGTCGGAAAGGAGCCCTGTTTCTACCAGGAGTTCTCCGAGTTTCCGACGTCCGATCAGGCTCTTTCTCTCTCGGAGTCTTCCGGTATCCTGGAGTCGATCATATGCCATAGCACTATCCCTGTTTCCATAGTTCATTCGGGTATCTCATCGACCTTAATTTCGGAAACCTTAACAACTTGTTGCCTATCTTTCAAGAGAAATACTCAGCACCTGATCACCCGGTGAAACTCATGATGCGAAAATTAGATGATGGATCAGGGCAAGCGTATCTTCATCGTGCTCTTGTGCACGCGCAGGAACTCGATTTTAGATTCATTAGAGAGTTCAACAGATTAGCGTATTGGCCCAGGCATTTCATTTTCCTTTGACACGACCTTGTCCGATTGATAGACTTTGACGGCTTGAGGGGATACGGTGGCAATGGCTCCGGCGGAAATCGGCGTGCTCTCCGGAGGAGCCCATGTTTCGATTTTTCCGGATACCTGTTTTGAACGAACGCGTTTAAGAGGCAGTGAAAGGGCGATGTTGTTGTGATGAAAAAGCCCATCAGTAAAATAGATATTTCCATTACCATTACGCTCATGTGCCTGTTTCTCTTTTTTTCCCTGAAAGCATACGGTCCTTTTGAGGCATTGGAGCGATTCTTTTACAGTGCGGAGATGCGTTTGGACCTCCCCACCATGTCCCTTGAAAACAAAATCGCCATTGTCAATATTGACAGCAAGAGCCTGCAGCAACTAGGCCCCTGGCCCTGGCCCAGGCATGTGATCGCCGATATGATCCGGATTCTCAAGAACAACGGAGCCAAGCTCATCGGTTTGGATCTGCCGTTGCCCTACAAGTCTCAAAATGAAGGCCTGGAAGCCGTGCGGGGACTCTACAATCTGATTTACCGGCTGCAGCAGCAGGATCAAAACAACGCATCTTATGATATTCTTCTCAAACGCGTCGCCGAGATTGAAAATCAGCTTGACGAAGACAAAGAGCTTGCCCGGGAAATCAAAACAGCCGGGAATATCATCCTGCCGGTTGTCGGATCATTTGGAAGATACGATACGGAACTGGTCGTGCCTCCTGACGAGCCGCTGGCAAAGAGCATTGTCAGCAGCCCCAACATCCAGAAAAGCCTCAACGAGTATATCTCCGTCAATCGACTCATTACCCCCTTCCCGGAATTCTTGAACAACAGCTACGGCCTGGGTCATATCAATCTCCCTCCCCAGAAGGGAACGGCCGGCCAGGTCCACCTGCCGTTCATCAGTTTTCGCGGAAACATCATCCCATCCATGGCACTGAGAATAGCCCTGGATTACCTGAACAAGTACCCGCGCCGGGTGATCATAAGAAGGAACGCGATCACCGTCGGCAATGACACCATCCCGGCCAGAAATGGAGAAATGTTTATCAAGTTCAAAGGTGCCAGGCGATCGTTCCCTTACTATTCCTTCGTGGATATCCTGAAAGTGAAAAAAGTGCCCGCTGTTTTCGAAGGGAAGATCGTCCTCATCGGATTCACGGCCGGAGACACCGCCACGACAATAGATACCCCGGTCGATCCTGAAATGCCCAGAGTGGAGTTGGCGGCGAACGTTATTAACGATCTCATGAAACAGAGATACCTGAAACGTCCTGCTGCGATGGGCTTTCTGGAGGCATTTCTCCTGTTCCTCATGGGCACTGCAGCCTTCCTGTTTCTTCCCCACGCAAGCTATCTGGGTCGAACGGCATTCACCGTATCTTTGCTGTTTCTCCTGTTTGTCACCAGTATCGTCCTCTTTGTCGCGGCAAACAGCTGGTTCAAGATAACGTATATATCCCTTGCACTCATCTCCATATATGTCTTTTTCATGCTCAGAGATTTCGTTGTCCGGGAACGATCCATGGAGAGAACTTCCAAGGAAAGCATTGAAACCAACCGCATGCTGGGCCTGAGCTTCCAGAGCCAGGGACTCCTGGACCTTGCGTTTGAAAAGTTCAGGAAATGCCCTTTGGATGATGCCATGAAAGACGTCCTCTATAACCTCGGTCTTGATTTCGAGCGCAAACGCATGGTCAACAAGGCCATTGCCGTCTACGAATACATCACCCAGAAAGAAAAGGATTTCCGAGACCTGGACACTCGAATGCCGAAGTTGAAAAAAATTGCCGGTGAACTCCCTCTCTCCGGCCTCAAGGGCAAAAAGGAAGCAAAGATAGTCTTTTCAGAAGAGTTGGAAACAAAACCGACGGTCGGTCGGTACGAAATCCTTGAGGAGCTGGGACGAGGCGCCATGGGAATGGTTTACAAGGCGCGGGATCCGAAGATCAATCGTCTCGTGGCCATCAAGACTATCCGATTTTCAGATGAATTCGAAGACGACCGGATAAGTGAAGTGAAAGAGCGTTTTTTTAAGGAAGCTGAATTGGCCGGAAGGCTCTCTCATCCTTCTATAATTTCCATATATGATGTGGGGGAAGACTACGAACTGACGTATATGGCGATGGAACTCCTGACGGGAAAAGACCTTGAACACTACTGTCAGAAAGACACGCTCCTCCCCTTACGGAAGATCCTGCAGATTGTCTCGCAAACGGCGGAAGCGCTGGATTACGCCCACCGGAATGGGGTGATTCACCGGGACATCAAGCCGGGGAACATCATGGTTCTGGAAAAAGGAGACATCAAGGTGACCGATTTCGGCATCGCAAAGGCGGTTTCCAGTTCCCAGACAAGGACCGGCATTATTCTCGGAACTCCCAATTATATGTCGCCGGAGCAGATCAATGGGCGCAAAATCGACGGCCGTTCTGATATTTTTTCCCTCGGAGTCGTATTCTTCCAGCTCCTGACCGGTGAGCTTCCGTTCAAAGGAAAGACCTTGACCGAGCTCTTTTACCAGATTACCCAGGCGGCGCATCCCAACCCAAAGGAGATAAATCCAAAGGTTGTCAGGCCCTGCGTGCAACTGATTGACCGGGCTCTGGCAAAAGACCCGGAACAGCGTTTTCAAAAGGCCGGGGAATTGGCCCGTTACGCAAATATTCTGGCACAAAAGATAGACCAGCTCCGGGCCAAACGCCAGCACCCATGACTAGATGTGGAAGTATTCTCTGTACCACGCCACAAAATTTCTGATTCCCGTATTCAGCGGCGTCTTGGGAGCAAATCCCAGCAATTTCCTTGATTTTTCAATATCCGCGGATGTCTCGGGCACGTCCCCGGGCTGGATAGGCATCATATTCTTCCTGGCCTTCTTGCCCAGCTCCTCTTCCAATGCATCTATGAAGTCCATGAGTTCAACCGAATTGGAATTCCCGAGGTTGAAAATGTCGTAGGCAACCGCGCGATCGAGTGCAGCCAGGGTTCCATCCACGATATCATCGATATAGGTAAAATCCCGCTTCATTTTTCCGTAGTTGTACACATTGATTGGCCTGTCCTTCAATATGGCATCGGTGAACAGAAAGAGGGCCATGTCAGGACGCCCCCAGGGACCGTACACCGTAAAGTAACGAAGCCCCGTACACGGGATACCATATAAATGACTGTACGCATGGGCCATGAGTTCATTGGCTTTTTTGGTGGCAGCGTAGAGGGAAACGGGGTTATCAACACGATCCTCAACGCTGAAAGGCACTTTCTTGTTGCTCCCATAGACGGACGAGGAGGACGCGTAGACGAAATTTTTGACCCCCTGTGCTCTGGCCAGTTCCAGCAGGTTCAGGAAACCCTCCAGGTTGCTTTTCTGATACGAAAAAGGATCACGTAACGAATGTCTGACTCCTGCCTGGGCCGCAAGGTTGCAGATAATCCCGGGTTCGTGTTTCTGGAAAATCCTTCGCACAGCTGCGAGATCCTGGATATCTTCCCGGTAAAAGGAAAAAAGGTCGGAATCTTGCAGAATATCCAGTCTCCCTTTTTTCAGATTAACATCATAGTAAGAATTCAGATTGTCAATCCCCACCACAGTATCTCCCCTTTCGAGGAGCTTTTTCGAAACATGAAATCCGATAAATCCTGCTGCGCCCGTCACCAGTATGGTTCGTTTCTGTTCCACCATCACCCTTCTCCCTGCTGAACCTGCTCCGCTTTGCTTACCAGAATCCGAAGATAAAAGCAAAAAAAAGAGAGACTGCACCCGGAAAACAATGCCTTTCCAAAGCAGTCTCTCTCAGTGATCAATTCAACGGCTTCATGCTCTCAAAGCCGCAGAATATCCGACATGCGTTACATCATGCCGCCCATACCTCCCATGCCGCCTCCGCCGGGCATCGGTGGCATGTCTTCCTTGTCTTTCGGTTTTTCCGCTATCATGGCCTCGGTGGTCAGCAGGAGAGAAGAGACCGACGCCGCATTCTGCAGGGCGAACCGGGTGACCTTGGTCGGATCGATGATCCCCGCTTTCAGCAGGTCTTCATATGCCCCCTTTTCGGCATTGTACCCGAAGGCGCCTTTGCCCTCTTTCACCTTTTCCACCACGACGGAACCTTCGGCGCCCGCGTTGTTGGCAATCTGGCGAATGGGCTCTTCCAATGCCCGCATAACCATGTTCACTCCTGACTGCTCCTCGCTGTCCAGCTTCAATTTTGCGACCGCTGGAATGGCGCGAACCAAAGCGACACCGCCGCCCGGGACGATTCCTTCTTCAACCGCGGCCCGGGTAGCATTCAAGGCGTCCTCAACCCGTGCCTTCTTTTCCTTCATCTCCGTCTCGGTCGCAGCCCCCACGTTGATCACGGCCACCCCGCCGATGAGCTTCGCCAGCCTCTCCTGAAGCTTCTCCCTGTCGTAGTCAGAGGTGGTCTCATCAATCTGCACGCGGATCTGCTTGACCCTTCCTTCAAGATCGCTCCGGCTGCCGCCGCCATCAACGATGGTGGTGTTGTCCTTATCGATCCGTATGGTCTTGGCGCTTCCCAGATCATTCAGGCTCACGTTCTCCAGTTTCAGTCCCAGGTCTTCCGAGATGACCTTGCCGCCGCTGAGAATCGCGATATCCTCGAGCATGGCTTTCCTCCGGTCACCAAAACCGGGCGCCTTCACCGCCGCAACCTGGAGGGTCCCTCTCAGCTTGTTGACAACCAGGGTAGCCAAAGCTTCACCTTCCACGTCTTCGGCTACAATGAGAAGGGGTTTCCCCATCTTGGCGATTTGCTCCAGGATAGGAATAAGATCTTTCATATTGCTGATCTTCTTTTCATGCAGGAGTATGTAAGGCTCACTCAGGTTGGTTTCCATCTTCTCAGGGTCTGTTACAAAATACGGCGAGAGATAGCCCCGATCGAACTGCATCCCTTCCACTACTTCAAGCGTGGTTTCCATGCTCTTTGCTTCTTCGACCGTTATGACGCCTTCTTTCCCGACCTTGTTCATGGCCTCGGCGATGATGTTCCCGATGGTTTCATCATTGTTCGCGGAAATGGTCCCCACCTGGGCTATTTCTTCCTGATCCTTTGTGGGCTTGGACAGTTTTTTCAATTCATCGACGGCAACACCGACGGCCTTCTCAATACCGCGTTTGATGGCCATCGGGTTTACCCCGGCGGCTACCAGTTTTGATCCTTCCCGGTAAATTGCCTGGGCAAGAACTGTTGCGGTCGTCGTCCCGTCACCCGCCACATCGGATGTCTTGGAGGCAACTTCCTTCACCATCTGTGCCCCCATGTTCTCAAATTTGTCTTCCAGCTCGATTTCCTTGGCTACGGTGACGCCGTCCTTGGTGATGTTCGGGGAGCCAAAAGATTTATCCAGGATCACGTTCCTCCCCTTCGGTCCCAGGGTGACCTTGACCGCGTTGGCAAGGGTATCGACGCCGATCAGCATGGCCTCCCTCGCTTTTGCATCATATCTAATCTCTTTTGCCATACTTCATCTCCTCCTTCAGAATTATAGAAACATGTTTATATTCTTGCACCACGACTACTCCACGATGGCAATAATATCGTCCTCGCGCATGATCAGGTGCTCTTCTCCGTCGATCTTGATGTCTGTCCCGGCATATTTTCCGAAAAGAATCTTGTCACCTTTTTTGACCTCAAGGGGCTGTTTCTTTCCGTTTTCAAGGACCTTGCCGTTGCCTACAGCCACCACTTTCCCCTCTATGGGTTTCTCTTTGGCCGTATCCGGGATGATGATTCCTCCCTTGGTTGTCTCTTCCTCTTCCACTCTTTTTACGATAACACGGTCATGCAATGGTCGTACTTTCATCTTTCCCTTTCCTCCTCATTTTTGGAATATCATAAGATTTTCAGCTGGAACGCACATAAGATTCCAACTCAGCACACTTCAACGCGCCAACTGGGGTGACTAAAATTTGCTGCGTAAATTTAATATCGAGTCTTCAAATGTCAAGTGAGAGGCGGAAAAAAAATCAGGGAGGAATCAGGACGGTTGCTGCCTCCGCCATTCCCAGGTCTTCCGGATCCCCGCTTCAAGGCCTGTATCAGGTTTCCAGCCCAGGATTTTCCTTGCGTTTTCTGCAACCAGGCAGCTCTTCGTGAGGTCGCCGGGACGTGCCAATTCACGAACCGGCATGGACAATGATTCCAACGAGTTCTTGCTCTGTTCCTGAAATACCTGAAAAATAGTCCTGTACAGTTCCAGGGTCTTCGTCTCCCGACCCGTTCCGATATTAAAACAACCCATATCTCCTCTGCTGAGAGCCAGATTGTTCGCCTCCGCGACATCCCCCACAAAACAGTAGTCTCGTACCATCCCATCCGTGTCTTCCGGAAAATGGTACAGCTTTGAGGGTTTCCCCTTCATCAGGTTATCCATGAATATGGCCACCACACCGGCTTCTCCATGGGGTATCTGCCGGGGACCGTAAATATTGGCGTAGCGCAGCACCGTATACTCCAAGCCATACTGGTGGTAGTAATAGCCCAGATAATGCTCGGACGCATACTTGGAAACCGCGTACGGTGAAAGCGGCTTCGGCGTATATCTCTCGGACGTGGGGTATTCATTTGCCTCTCCATATATAGCCCCGCCCGATGAAATAAAGATGACCTTCTTTGTCTTCCCTTTCACGGCACCCTGGAGGAGATTCAAAAACCCCCTGATGTTGATATCTGCATCCAGCTCCGGATCGGCGACAGAGGCAGGAACACTGATCTGTGCCGCATGGTGATTGATAATGTCCGGCTTTACCTGTTCAAGCACCGCCTGCAATTCCCGGGAACGGATATCCACATGGTAGAATTTCGCCTGAGGGTTCACATTGGATCGTTTCCCGGAGGAAAGGTCATCCACCACCGCGACATCATGGCCCTCTCCTATGTAGCCGTCCACCACATTGGAACCGATGAAACCCGCTCCGCCCGTAACCAGTATCTTCATCATCTCCTCCCACAGAATCCTCTAAAACTCCCTGGAGTCCTTTTGCGAAACTTATCAGGATCTGCGGAATACGTCAAGGTGTAACAGGCCGGCTGATCCGCCGCAACCAAGTGAATCCGATTGCAAATACACCTTGATTCGTATAGTATCGTTGACGCTGTCTCTACCAGACTCATTCAATGAGGAGCAAGAAGCATTTGAAAAGGAAGTACGGTAACATCCTCGACCAGATCGGGAACACCCCGCTTGTCCCCATCAGGAACCTCTTCAGGAAAAGGGGTGTGGAGATATTGGCCAAACTGGAATGCTTCAACCCGGGCGGATCCGTAAAGGACCGGCCCGCCCTGTATATGATCGAAGAGGCCGAGCGGAAAGGCGAACTCACGAGGCAACAGACTATCCTGGAGGCCACGAGCGGAAACACGGGTATCGGCCTCGCCCTGGTCGCCGCGGTCAAGGGGTACCGAATTCTCCTTTCCATGTCTGAATCGGTAAGCGAAGAGCGGGTCAAGATCCTGAGAGCCCTGGGGGCAGAGATCGTCTTTACTCCCGCACGCCTCAGCACCGACGGCGCCATCGAATACGTGTACCGGCTCGTGAGGGAAGAGCCGGAAAAGTATTGGCTGGCAGATCAATTCAATAACGAGGCCAACTGGAAGGCCCATTATTTCGGCACCGCAATGGAAATATGGGAACAAACCGGCGGCGACCTGCAGGTTATCGTGGCCACCATGGGCACGACGGGGACTCTCATGGGGCTGGCCAGGAAATTCCACGAGATCAAACCGGACGTGCAGGTCATCGGCGTAGAGCCCTATCTTGGACACAAGATCCAGGGCCTGAAAAACATGAAAGAATCATACCAGCCGGGGATTTTTGAAAAAAATCGTCTGGCCGGGGTAGTGAACATCGAAGACGACGAGGCCTTCCGGACGTCACGCCTGCTGGCGCAAAAAGAAGGGATGTTTGTGGGCATGAGTTCTGGGGCGGCCATGGCGGCGGCGCTCAGGATTGCGGGCGAGATGTCCGGTGGACGACTGGTCGTTATCCTCCCTGACGGTGGAGAACGCTACCTGAGCACGCCCCTCTACACGGTCCGGAAAAAGTGCGGACTCCGCCTTTACAACACCCTTACCCGCCGGAAAGAGGATTTTCTCCCAATTCAGGATGACAGGGTTTCCATGTACACCTGTGGCCCGACCCTCTGCCAGGACATCCACATCGGCCAGTGCAGACGCTTCGTTTTCGCCGACCTCATCAAGCGGTATCTTCTGTTCAAAGGGTTCCAGGTCAAGCATATCATGAACATGACGGATCTGGATGACAGGACCATCAAGGGATCGGAGGATGCGGGTGTATCTCTTGCCGCATTCACAGAAAAATATTATGAGGCTTTCCTCAACGATATCAAACAGTTGCATATCATGGAAGCAACAGAATACCCGAAGGCCAGTCTCCACGTGAAAGAGATGATCGACCTCACCCGGAACCTGCTTGAAAAGGGTTATGCGTACGAAAAGTTCCGCTCCATCTATTTTGATATCTCACGTTTCAAAGAATACGGAAACCTTTCCAGGATTGATCTGGAAAAAATCAGGATCGGAAAAACCGTGGACCTGGATCAGTATGAAAAGGAAAACCCAAGGGATTTTACCCTGTTAAAACGCTCTACCCTCAAAGAGCTCAAGAAAGGCATTTTTTATCAGACCCAGTGGGGAAATATACGGCCCGGATGGCACCTGCAATGTTCAGCCATGGCATTGCACTATCTGGGCGCACCGTACGATATCCACACCAGCGGGACAGAGCTCATTTTCCCCCACCACGAAAATACCATCGCTATCATTAAGGCCATGACGGAAAAGGCCCCGGCCAATTACTGGCTGCACAATGAGCTCGTGCACCTGGACAACGGACAAACAGCCACCCCTGAAAATAACGGCCAGCTGCCCCTGAGAGAGCTCTTTCACAGGGGCTACACCGGAAGAGAGGTGAGGTTCTGGCTCCTGAGCCGTCATTATCGCAAGCCGCTCAATTTTTCCTGGTCAAAGCTCGATACCGCCAGGAATACCCTGAACCACCTGGATCATTTTGTCCAGAAAGCGCGCCGGTGTCCCAAGGGCGACCCGGACCCGGAAATGGACCAGAAGACCTACGATCTGAGGCACAGGTTTGACGAGGCTATGGACGATGACCTCAACATCGCTTCAGCCCTTGCAGCCCTCTTCCGCTTCATGAGAGAAATCAACCGGATCATGGACCGGAGGGGCATAGCGCTCCCGGACAAGGAAAAGATCTTTGAATCACTCAAACGGATAGATTCGGTCTTGGGAGTCCTGGTGCTGCAGCCGGAAGGAGCGGATGCAGAGATAGAGACCATTGTGCATCAGAGGGAAGAAGCACGAAAAAGGAAAGAGTGGGAAACAGCCGATGCCCTTCGCCGCCGCCTGCTGGAGATGGGTGTCGAGGTCTTTGACACCCGGGAAGGTCCTGCCTGGCGAAAAACGAGCGGCCGCCTATCGGACAAATAAGGTGAGTATCCTCCCGCAGCGCGAGACGCATGGGATGGCCTCCCTGAGCACAGAGATTCGGATTCACCTGATGCTCTTCCAGACTCAGGGCCAGTGGAACCTATCCGCGTGCTCCAGCGTAGGTGAAGGTTTTATCATAACTCAGCCGGTATCAGTCTCTTCAAGAGTGGTTTCCCGTTCGACGAAGCTGTTGCACGGGTGACGGAGCAGCGGCCACTGCCCCTTGTTCCCATCCCAGGGATGTGACCGGCATTCACCGAGGGCCTGCAGGGTGTTATGCCCTTCTCTGTTCACAAAGCACCGGAAGCCTTTGCAGGCACCGCATTCAACTCCGGCACTACTGTCGTAGACGGAATCTGCGTCGTTAATCTCTTTCATCCTCCGTGTCTCCCGCTCTTCACTATCCTGCGGCCTCCAATGTATGCTTTGACTCCCGATGGGAGGAAACTCCTTTTCGCTTCCCGGATGACATTAAACCGGGATAAACCAGCCCAAGAATCAATCTGACTGTCTCCAAGTCAAACGGCTTAAACGCTCCCCTGAATACTACGACCGCCGCACAGCCGCACCGGGAGCAATCGGCATTGTCTCCGTAGGTACAGGCCTTCCTTGTCCCATCCGACCGATAGCATCGCACTCTTTTGGTCACCGGACACTTTGCGTAATGGTTCCACCGCCCGAAAGCCCCATTGCTCTTTAGCTGGCGTGCCATAGCGAGCGTGAAACCTATCTTCTCTCCGTACGCTGACCTCAGCCGAAGCAGCCCCTCAACCGCCTTGTCCCGTTCCTCGAGGTTGAGGGCCAGATCATCACCGTCTTCCACGTCAGGGGTAAAAAAAGAAAACCCAATCCCTTTTATCGGCAGGCTCAGGATCTCCTTTACGAAATTGTCGATACTGTTACGGTTCACTCTGGAGATGGTCATGTGGACAATGGGAGGATGCCCGGCATGCCGCAGGTTTTCAACAGCCTGCTTGTAAGTCCCATTTCCCCGAATGGCGTCGTTGACGTCTCCGGGCCCGTCAAGGGAGAGGATCCACTGCCCGTTGTGCAACTCCGGAAATCCGTTCGTGCCGTTGGTAAATGCCAGGGTTGCATCGAAGATTTCACTTGCCGCCCGGCACACGCGCGGCCGTAACGTCGGCTCCCCGCCATACAGGATGGCCGCCCTGAGGCCGCTGGCCCGCAGCGTCTGCATAAACCGGATCATCTCCAGGTCATCGAGTTCCGGTGGATGCTCCTGCCTCCACCAAT
>CAZONI010000059.1:0-23720 GCA_964581175.1 uncultured Desulfobacteraceae bacterium | reverse complement strand
TGACGATCATGATGTTGTACATGCTGGCGGGCAGGATGGCGACCACCGTAAGGATGAGGAAGAAGCTGGGAAAACAGAGCATGATGTCCACGGTGCGCATGATCAGGGTGTCTACGGTCATAACGGGGAAGTGCAGTACCGGGTGGAGTGAGGTTCCTCCGGAATTTCTGCTTCCGGTGCGGGAGTACCCGCCCGAAAAGAGAAACATGATGCCCCCCGCGATGAGAAACGGCAAGGATGCCAACCACCTTCCGATGCTCAGCAAAGCGAATCCGGTGCCGATCAATAAAACGGCAAGTACGTGCCCGGACCGGACATGTTTCTGCCCGAAGTAGCCTGCCATTCCCCCCATGAATATGCCGATGAGCACGGAAATGCCCACGGCAACGAATCCGACGGTGAGGGAAACCCAGGCGCCCTGGAGCATCCTGGAGAAAATATCGCGTCCCAGCTCATCGGTGCCGAAAAGATAGACCTTCAGGGCAGGAACCTCTTCAGGCCTGAGGACTTTGAGATTGGGCCGGGAGAGCGGTGGACGCAGTTTCTCTTCCAGCCGCACCAGGGAGGGATCACATACCGGTCGGGTCCCGGAAGTGAGAAAGACACCCAGAACAGCCACGCACAGAAAGACCAGGAATATGACAAAGCCCGCGATCGCCAGGCGGTTTGAGACGAAGAGATCCCACGATTCCTGGAGCCTCGACTTCCCGGGGCTGGAAGGGGCGTCGAGATGCTGGTTCCACCTCAATGGGGTTCGTGTTCGGTCCGTCATAGCCGTATCCTCGGGTCGACGAGGAGGTACAGGAGGTCGGAGAGGAGTGTGCCCGCCAGCACCAGAACGGCGGAAATAAAGTTCACCGTCAGGATAATGGGATAATCCCTGGCAAGGATGGCTTCATAGGCCATCCTCCCCATTCCGGGCCACGAGAAAATCGATTCTATGATCACGGAGCCGCCGATGAGGCCGGGGAGGATGAGTCCGAACATTGTTGCGAAGGGCAGAAGCGCATTGCGGAGGGCATGTTTGTAGTGAACCTGGTCGGGCGGAAGGCCCTTCGCTACGGCCGTTCGCACGTAATCCTGTCCTTCAACCTCCATCATCTGGGTCCTGACGTATCGGGACAGGATTGCGATCCCGCCCGTGGCGCCCAGGACAGAGGGCAGCAGAAGATGCCAGACCCTGTCCATGGCCATAGGAGTCCAGGAGGTCGTTACCAGACCGAAGGTCTGCATGCCGATAACCGGGACGTGAAACCGCGTTACAACGAAGATAATAAGGATGTATGCAAAGAAGAATCCCGGAATGGAAATCAGAAGATAGGAAAAGAAGGTTATCGTCCGGTCAAAAATTCCCCCCCGATAGATGGCGGATCGTATGCCCAGGGGAAAGGAAAGGGTCCAGGTGAGGAGCGTCCCCACAATGAACAGCGGAAGGCTGTTGAGGAAGCGATTCCAGATCTTTCTCAACACCGGTCGGTTGTCTTTCCAGGATACGATTTTCCCCGTAAGAAGGCCCTTGTAAAAGAGGGCGTACTGCACGTAAAGGGGTTTATCCAGGTGAAATTCCTTCTGGAATCTCTCAAGGATTTCCGGGGTGAATTTGGGGTTAAGGGGATTGACCTGGCTGGGTTTCCCGGGTGCCAGGTGGATGATCAGAAAAGAAACGATGGAGACGAAAAAGAGTGTCACCATTTTCTGGATCAGGCTGCGGCCAATGAACGTTAACATGATACCGTCCCTTCCCTTCTCAACCTTCCTGAGCGAAATTCGGTACCCTGGGAAGTTTGATCCATTTATCAAAATAGTAGGTATAGTCGCCGGTCTTGGTGGGTTCTATTTTTCTGTAGTGGACATGTCCATTCTTATCCACCTCTTTGATGACGATGCGCTTGTCGAGGATGGCCGTCCACTTGCTCACGTACAAAAAGGTATACGGCTGCTCCCGGGCTATGATTGCATGAAGCTTGTGGCAGTATTCGACCCTTTTCTTGTAATTGTATTCCTGCCTGATCTTGATAATGAGGTCATCTGCTTCCTTGTTCTTAAAACCCACGAAGTTGAGCTGGTAGGGGTGCGTCTGGCTGGAATGCCAGATCTGGTACAGGTCCGGCTCGATTCCCATTTGCCAGCCAAGGATGAGTGCATCAAAATCATGCTTATCCACCCTGTTCTCGATAAACACGGACCATTCCAGGATATCGGTCGTCACATTGACGCCGATCTGCTTCCAGGAATCCTGGGCAATGGCCAGGATGGCCTTCCTGAGGTCGTTTCCGCTGTTGGTAATGAGGGTAAATTGGAGTTTTTTTCCGTCTTTTTCAAGCCATCCATCCTTGCCCCTTCGCCACCCTGCTTCTGCAAGGAGCTTCAGGGCGCCTTCGGGATCGTAGGGGAGGGGCTTCACCTTCTTGTTATAGTACTCCGTCTGTTTCACAAACGGTCCGGTGATGCGTTCGCCCTGGCCGTAGAGCACGTACTTGATGATCTTGTTGACGTCGATAGCCATTCCCAGGGCACGGCGGACACGAACATCATCGAAGGGTTTGCGCCGCATATTGTACCCGATGTAAGTATACCCGAAAGCGGTACCGGAGAAGCTCTGGTACTTTGGGTCCGACTTCAGCCGCGCTACCTGGTGCGGCTGGACATCATAGCTGTCCACCGTGCCGGCATAGAACTCCATCTCCTGGGTGAGAATATCGGGGATGATGCGGAAAAAGTAGCTTTTGTAGTTTGGCGGTCCTTCCCAGTAGTCATTGAAACGCTTGAGGGAGATAAACTGATCCGACTTCCACTCCTCAAAACGGAAAGGTCCGCTGCCGACCGGATGACGATTGAAGTTGCTCTGTCGAACGGAGAAAGTGTCGGGGTTTTCCCCCCGCCTGATGGCCTCCGCCCTCATGGCCTTCCGGTTCAGGAGGTGTTCCGGCAGGATGCCGATGCCCCAGGTGGATAATGCGGGAGAGTAGAGCCGCTTGTACGTGATCCTGACCGTCAGGGGATCAACAACCTCGACGTTCTTTACCGGCTCATAATCTGAGATACGGGGAGACAGGTTCTTCGGATCCATGACGGTTTCATACGTGAATTTCACATCCTTTGCCGTCACCGGACGCCCGTCGTCGAAGCGGATGCCGGGACGCAGGTGAAAGATGATGACAGGATTATGCTCGGTGGCGGGGAGGAGTTCGCGTGCGTATTTCGAGAGGCCCTCCTCAGCCGGATTACCGGCGGTTTTGACAAAAGGGGTCGGGTCGAAGGATCGGAAATAGTCTGGACCAAGGAGGGTCTGAAGGGTGCGGAAAAGATCCTGATCAACCCTATCAAGGGTCAGGCGAATCCTGGCAGGGGCATGGATATCAAATAGTATCTTTCGGGATTTTCCCTCTTTTTCCTTCGGTTTTTCTTCCCTGGTGACGGAATAGTCTTTCGAAGGCAGCAGTGAGATGTCCTGGATATGACGCAGGCACTCTCTCAGCTTGTCAACGGCAGGCGGGGACTTCCGCGATCGTTCCAAAAAACGCAGGAGGTTCCGGGCGTCCAGCGTTCCTGCGTCCGGGATTGCCGCCTTTTCATTGACATAGAAGAAAGCCTCCTCGGAGATATGCCACGATCTGGCAATGCGCCCCCTGAACCGCAGGTCCTTGTTACGATCAATGAGTCCCTGGAATACGAGAGATTCAATCTGGCTGCTTGCCGAATCGGCAGAGAGAGCAGGGTTCAGGATACTGGCGTCTCCGATGGACGCGGTAATATACTCGGTAAGCCTTGCCGGATTTCCACGGGTTTGTTCCTCGTAGGACGGCACCCAGAAATATGACTGGATGAGAAACGCAGCCAGTATGGTTGGCGCCAGTATCAGTATTCTGCGAATGGTCATCGCATGTGCGTCCTGGTAAGGAACGTTAACAATTAGTAAAAACGATGATCATGTGAATTGTCTGGAGTCTCGAATCCTGGCCCTGACGCCATGCGGATAAGGCCTGAAGGGCTCTTGCAAACTAAGTCTATGTTTTTACAAAATAATTCTTCTGTTTTGCTTAAACCTTAAGAAATTCGTGTTCGTCAGTCAAGGAAAAAGGGAAAGAGGGGTGACATCGGGAGAACGATCCTGTAAGATGTCCCGGGACTTGCAAAAGAAATCCCGTCCGTGCGGGCTAAATGGTGCCCAGCCGTAAATACATTTCGGGCGCCTGCCGGTTTCCAATCCAGAAACGGGATTGTGAAGAATAGCCGTTTGTGGATGGAAACCAAATAACACTGGTAAACCAGGAGGATACTATGAAGAGACTCGTAGTCAAGCTCAGTCTGGTTTTTGCCTCAGGATGTTTCGGGGGACTCTTGAACAGTCTGGCCGTCTGGTTTCTGGGAATAAAAGGCGTTCCCGCGCTTCTGGGCGTCAGGATCGCGCCGCACTGGAGTCCCTCATGGTTGTATCCTCGGCTCATATGGGGGGGCATCTGGGGTGCCCTTTTTCTCCTGCCGGTGCTGCGCAAATCCGTCTTCGGACGGGGAGTGCTCTTCAGCCTTGGTCCCACCCTTGTTCAGCTTCTGTATATTTTTCCAGTGGTTGCGGGGAAAGGCATGCTTGGATTCGGTCTGGGCGACTTTGCCCCGCTTTTTGTGTTCTTCTATAATCTTGTCTGGGGACTTACCGCCGCCGCCTGGCTGACACTGGCGGACGAATAAGCCCCACGCCTTATGCCTCACGCCTTACGCCCCGCCTCACGTTCCCATTTCCCATGAGGAGAGGTATTTCTCCTGTTCGGGCGTAAGGGTGTCAATTGAGATCCCCATGGAAGACAGTTTCAGCCGGGCAATGTCCTGATCAATCTCAAAGGGCACCGGGTGGACCTTGATGCCTGTTGCGGAGTGATTTTTCGCCATGTATTCGGCAGAAAGGGCCTGGTTCGCGAAGCTCATATCCATGACGCTCGACGGATGCCCTTCCGCTGCCGCCAGGTTGATAAGACGGCCTTCTCCCAGGAGATAGACCCGCCTGCCGTTTTCGAGGGTAAATTCCTGGACAAATTCTCTGATTGCCCGTGATTCTCTGGATGATTCTTTCAGCCCGGGAATATCCAGCTCCACGTCAAAGTGTCCCGAATTGGCTACCATGGCTCCGTCTTTCATGGTAAGAAAATGTTCCTTCCGGATGACATTGATGTCTCCCGTAAGGGTACAGAAGAAATCCCCGAGCCGTGCCGCCTCTGAAATGGGCATGACCTGAAAGCCGTCCATGACCGCCTCGAGAGCCCGCAATGGATCCACTTCACAGACGATGACATGGGCCCCATGGCCCTTGGCGCGGTTTGCGACACCACGACCGCACCAGCCGTACCCGCTCACGACGAATGCACTGCCGGCCAGCAGGCGATTGGTGGCCCGGATAATCCCGTCCACGGTACTCTGGCCTGTGCCGTAACGGTTGTCGAAAAGGTGCTTTGTGTTGGCATCGTTTACGGAAATGATCGGGAACTGCAGAACCCCGTCTTTTTCCATGCTTCTGAGGCGGATGACCCCTGTGGTCGTTTCTTCAGTGCCTCCGAGGATATCCTTGAGCAGGGACTGCCTTTCTTCCGGAGGAAGATTCCGCGCCCACTCCGCAACGCCCGGTTCCAGCTCATTCCATTTCTCGAGGGCGATGAAATGGAGGGAGCTGACCAGGTCCGCCCCGTCATCCATGGTCAGGTTCGGAGAATGCTTCAGGGCTGAGAGGATATGGCTGTAGTAGGTCGCATGATCCTCTCCTTTGATAGCGAAAACGGGGATTTCATCGTCGGCCACCATTGACGCTGCTACGTCATCCTGGGTCGAGAGCGGGTTGGAGGCGCAGACGACCACCTGTGCTCCTCCCGCTTTGAGGGTTTTCATGAGATTCGCCGTCTCGGTGGTGACGTGGAGACATGCGGAAAGCCTGAGCCCGTCAAGGGGTTTTTCTCTTGAAAAGCGCTCTCTGATCATGGACAGGACCGGCATGCTCATGCCGGCCCATTCAATCCTGAGGCGGCCCGTTTGCGCGAGATTAATATCTTTAATGTCGTAATCCATTTCCTTTTCCTCTCCTGTTTCTGCTTGGCCGTGCAACTATTTGACTGCCTTTTTCAGTTCATCCGCCATGTCGGTTTTTTCCCAGGCAAACTCAGGGAGTTCGCGTCCGAAGTGCCCGTAATTGCAGGTTTTCCTGTAGATGGGGCGGAGAAGGTCGAGCCTTTCGATGATGGCCGCGGGCCTGAGGTCGAATTTCTTCTTGACGATCTCCGTCAGTTCTTTGCTCGGAATGACCCCGGTACTGTACGCGCCCAGCATGACCGAGACCGGCTCAGCCCTGCCGATGGTATAGGCCACCTGAATCTCACATTTCTCGGCCAGCCCCGCGGCGACGACATTCTTCGCGATATAGCGGCACATGTAGGAAGCGCTCCGGTCCACTTTGGAAGGATCCTTCCCTGAAAAGGCCCCGCCGCCATGGTAGCCGAATCCGCCGTAGGTATCCATGATGATTTTTCTGCCGGTAAGCCCGCAGTCGCACAGGGGACCTCCTACCACGAAGCGTCCGGTGGTATTGATGAAATACTGGGTATCCGCATGGAGCAGGTCACGTGGTACGACTTCCCGGATCACGTGTTCCATGATCGCCTCCCGGATGGTATCGTAGTCCACATCAGGACTATGCTGGGCCGCTATGACCACCGTATGGACCTTGTGCGGCTTGCCGTCCACGTATTCCACGGTGACCTGTGACTTCCCATCCGGCCTGAGCCAGGGGAGTTGCCCGGATTTTCGCACATGCGCCAGCCTTCTTGTGAGGCGGTGGGCCAGATAGATGGGCATGGGCATGAGGACCTCCGTGTCTTTGCAGGCATACCCGAACATGAGTCCCTGATCTCCCGCGCCCTGTTCCTTGAACAGACCTGTTCCGTCCACCCCCATGGCGATGTCGGGAGACTGCTTGTCAATGGAAGAGAGCACCGCGCAGGTCTCCCAGTCGAATCCCATTGAGGAGTTCTGGTATCCGATGTCCTTGATTGTTTCTCTGACCACGTCCGGCAGATGCACATAGGCAGAAGTGGTGATTTCCCCCGCTATGATGGCCATCCCCGTTGTGACCAGGGTCTCGCAAGCCACCCTGCCGCGTGGATCCTCCTCCAGGATCTTGTCCAGTACATGATCGGAAATCTGATCGGCAACCTTGTCCGGGTGCCCTTCCGTAACAGACTCGGAGGTGAACAGAAAATTGGAAGACTTCATATTTCGCTCCTTTCAACTGCCGGAAGACCGGCGCTTTTTACACTTTTTTATCGCGGATTAGACAATTATCAATGAGCCTGGTCTTGCCTACCCACACGGCAAGGGCCAGGAGGTTTTCCTTGTCGAGGGTTTCCACCTCTTCGAGAGTAACCGGGTCACAGACGCTGACATAGTCGATTTTCGTGTAGGGGTGGCTTTCTATCAAGTCCTGCACGGCCTTTTTGATGATGAACGCGTTTCTTTTTCCTGCCGCGAACATTTCATCGGCAAGGTCAAGGGACTTCTTGAGACTGAGGGCCGATTTCTTCTCTTCAGGGTTCAAATAGGCATTCCGTGAACTCAGTGCAAGGCCCTCATTATCCCTTACCGTGGGCACGCCGATGATCCGGATGTCCAGGTCCAGGTCCATGACCATACGGCTGATCACGGTGAGTTGCTGGTAATCTTTCTGCCCGAAGACGGCGATGTGCGGCTTCATGATATGAAAAAGCTTGCACACGACCGTGGTGGCTCCTTCAAAGAAGGTCGGTCTTGACAGGCCGCAGAGGTGTTGGGTCACGTGGTGGACCAGAACAGAAGTCTGGTAACCTGGGGCGTACATTTCTTCGGCGGACGGCATGAAAACGATATCCACCCCCACTTGCCGGGCCTTTGCGATATCCCCCTCCGGGTCCCTCGGGTATTGGTCAAAATCCTCCGTCGGGCTAAATTGCGTGGGGTTCACAAAGATGCTGATCATCAGTTGATCCGCGTGTGCCTTCCCCACCCGCATCAGTTCAAGGTGCCCTTCATGGAAGAATCCCATTGTGGGAACCAGGGCGAGAATCTTCCCCTCAAGCCTCAGGGCCTCGGCTGTTTTCTGCATCTGGTCAACGGAGCTGATGATCTGCATTGTCTTTCAACTGCCTCTGTTTCCCTTCCCCATGACCGGAAGAGAATCGCTTACCTTTTTGATCCCAGGGGAACGTAATACTGGGTCCCGCCCTCCATCTTCCAGATTTGTTCCACCAGATTGTCCAGGTCTTCAGGGACGTGCACAAAATCAATCTCAGACGCGTCAATTACCAGCAAAGGAGATTCCTGGTAATGGAAGAAGAAGGTGTTGAAGGCCTGGTTTATCGATTCAATATAGTCCGGGCTGACGCCCTTCTCGAACTTCCTCCCCCGTTTTCTGATTCTCCCCAGCAGGACATCTGTCTTCGCCTGGAGAAAGATAACGAGGTCGGGAACCACTGCTTTTCGGTTCAGGAGCTGAAATACCTGCTCATACAACCAGAATTCCTGGTCATCGAGGTTTATCCTGGCGAAAATACGGTCTTTCTCAAACAAATAGTCGCTGACGATAACCTTCTTGAAGAGATCCAGCTGGTGGATCTCGGCAGTTTGCTGGTATCTTCTGAGCAGGAAGAAGACCTGCGTCTGAAAGGCGTATTTCCGGGGATTCCGGTAAAACTTTGTCAGAAACGGGTGGCCTTCGACGTCCTCGAGCAGGGCCTCACCCTTCAGCCTTTCAGCCAGCAGCCGTGTGAGACTGGTTTTTCCCACGCCGAGAGGGCCTTCAACAACAATATAGTGGGGATTTTTCATCGCTCTCCCTAAGAACCTGAAATTTCTAACATCCTGCTCCTAATTTGTCAACGGCAGTTTGTCCGCGATGCACAGGAAGTCATCCATATCCAGCGTTTCGGCCCTTCTCCGGGGATCAATATCGCAGCCTGCCAGGCACTGGAGGAGGCTGCCATGATCCACAGAAGGAAAAAACCTCTTGAGAGAATTGATGAGGGTTTTCCTGCGATGGGAAAAAGCCCCCTTCACAATTTTCCTGAAAACCGCCTCATTTCGCGCCCGTCTCGGATATGGACGATCGAAGTCGATTCTGAGAACGGCCGAGTCCACCCCGGGCCGGGGATAGAAGGCGTCCCGCGAGACCTGGAGCAGGGGAGTAGTCCCGGCATCGTAGTTCACGAGCACCGTCAGTGTGCCGTAGGCCTTCTCTCCCGGGACCGCACACAGTCGAAGGGCGAATTCATGCTGGAACATGAGGATCGCACGACTGAGAGCGGAACGGTTGGCGACCAGTTTTTCGAGACACGGCGACGAGATATTATAGGGGAGGTTTCCAATGACCTGAATTTTATTGGGCTGCGAATCCGTTATGCCGGCAACATCGAGCCGCAGGAAATCATCATTGATCACGGTAATATTGGAGAGTCCGGCATCGGAAATTTTTCGGCCGAGCAGCTCAACCAGATACGGGTCTTTTTCTATGGCAAAAATGTGTGCGACCTTTCGGGCCAGGGGAAGCGTCAGGGCCCCTTTCCCGGGGCCGATTTCCAGAACAATGTCGGAATCTTCAAATCCCGAAAGGTCCACAATGTCCTGGATGATATCCGAGCGGGTCAGGTAGTGCTGGCCCAATCTCTTTTTGGGACGTTCATGCCTGGTTGTCATGCCGTGTTGAAAGGAGGTGCTTTTCCGCCCTCTTTTCTCCGTCTCCTGTCCTTCCTCCATCGCCTCACGTACCTGAAAAAATGGAGGAAGAAAAAGTAGGCAACGGGAGCAAAAATCAGTCCCAGGATCAACCCCCCTAAGAGAAAGGCAGCGGCAAAAGCTCCGCCGACCTCAAGAATCTTACTGACGACGGCAAGCGGATCCTGTCCGCTTTTCATGGCCAGAATGATGTTTGAGAATACGGCCTTTCTCTCGTGGAGACCCAGGAGACCGGCCCCGAGTTTGTAATCATAGAAGTAGATCAGGTACCAGTTCAAAGGATTGCTGATCCAGGTACCGATTGCCGCCGTTATCTTGCTGCCTTTGAGGAAAATCGCCATGGTGACCGCAAGCGCAATCTGGAAGGGCATGATGGGCATCATTCCGGTGAATACGCCCAGGGCCATACCGAGAGCCAGTTCCCGGGGTTCTCCTTTGAGCCTGATGAATCTCAGGTAGTAATATCTGATGCGCCTGCTGAATTTCAAGGCCGTTCATCCCTGTTCTGTTTTATTGGTATAGCATTTCCCGGCGAAACAGGAAGAAGATCCTGAATGGGAAATTTTGAGCGGACGTCCTGGGACCATGGCATCTGCTCACCGTTCAGGACCCTGTGATATCCGGCCGCGGCAATCATGGCGCCGTTATCCGTGCAGAACCGGGGCGAAGGATAGAAGACCCGCAGACCCTGCCGGCGGATCTCACTCGAGAATTTCTCCCGCAGTCGTCCATTGCATGCCACACCGCCGGCCACTACAATATTCCTGATGCCTGTTCTTTCGGCGGCTTTGAGGCTCTTTTGCACCAGAACATCCACAACCGCTTCCTGAAAAGATGCCGCGATATCTGCCAGTTCCGCCTCTCTTGTATTTCTTTCCCCGTTTTTCCAGCCCTTCACATAGAGCGCCACGGCAGTCTTGACGCCGCTGAAACTGAAGTCAAGCGATTCAGCTCCAAGGAAGGCCCGTGGAAATTTGATGCGATCTCGTTTCCCCTTCCTGGCCGCCTTTTCAATGGCTGTGCCTCCCGGGTAACCGAGCCCAAGTATTTTCGCAACCTTGTCGAATGCCTCTCCGGCGGCGTCATCAAGGGTTTGACCCATCTGCGCGTATCGTCCGTAACCTTCAACATGATAAATGCTTGTGTGCCCTCCCGAAACCGTCAGGGCGATAAATGGAAAAGAAGGTGGTTTTTCTTCTAGAAAAATAGAGAGAATATGTCCCTCGAGATGATTTATTCCCACCAGCGCCAGCTGGTGTGTCAATGCCAGGCCTTTGGCGTAGTAAAGACCCACCAGGAGGGCCCCCACAAGACCGGGTCCGACCGTCACTGCTATGCCGTCGAGATCCGCAGGGGAAACGGATGCCCGGTGAACTGCTTCCTCCACAACCGGTACAATGTTTCTCAAGTGTTCCCGGGACGCGAGTTCAGGTACAACACCGCCATAGGGATGGTGAAGCTCAACCTGAGAGTTGACAATGCTCGAAAGCGTTCGGCGTCCGTTTTCCACGACCGCCGCCGATGTGTCGTCACAGGAGGTATCGATACCTAAAATAAGCATTTTTCACGGTCCTCACCCCTGCGCGCAGCACACGGGTGGTCAGGATGCGTTTTGCCATTGGGGCATTTGGATTTCATTTGATACGTGGGCGCAGACATTTGTTTCTTTCCGGTGCAGCCTGCCTACGGTTTCACGTATGGCCTGATTTTGTTGTACAGCCGTCGAGTAAATCCCGGCACTGATAAAAGGTCTTCCACAACACTGAACCCGTTCCTTGCCGCTCTATCTCTCACAATAGCCTCGGCAAGACGAGGGCCGACGCCGGGCAGGGCCGTGAGGCCGTCGCGATCTTCATGGTTCAGGGAAACGGGGATCTTGAGAGTCATTTTATAAAAGGCGGTCATTTGGCCCACCCGCATGAGAGTCTGACCGCCGTCACGTTCTATCCGCACCCGTGCCCCGGAAGGGAAGCGGGCGTCCCAGGGAAAAGCATGGAGGGAAAATCCGGCGCGGTACTCTGCCTCTGCTGCCAACCGGTCAAAATCGGGACTCCGGACAAATTCGTACACACCGGGATTCGCAACAGCGCCGGCAAATTCCACGAAGACACGCTCCTTTTCGGGAGACGGGGGTTGATCGGGGGGGCGGGACATGTACCCGATACCGTAAAGACCTGCTATGGCAAGGAGCAGCAGGAGGGCGGCTCCACTGTGCTCAGGCGTCTTCTTCCAGGTCATTGTCAAGGCCAAATGCAGTATGGAGTACGCGGACGGCAAGTTCGGTGTATTTCTGATCAATGACACAGGAGACCTTTATTTCAGAGGTGCTGATCATCATAATATTGATATTCTCCTGCGCCAGCGTTTCGAACATCTTCTGCGCTACACCGGCGTGACTTCGCATGCCGACGCCGATAATGGAGATTTTGGCGATGTTTTCATCACCCAGGATTTTCTGCGCGTTGATCTCTTTCCCCACCTGGTTCACGATGGACAAGGTCTTCTGGTATTCCACCTTGGGGACGGTAAAGGTCAGGTCCGTCTGGCCGTCCTGGCTGGTGTTTTGGACAATCATGTCAACGATAATACCTGACTTGAACAGGGGACGAAAGATCTTGGCGGCGATTCCAGGCCGGTCCGGAATCTTTCTTATGGTAATCCTGGCTTCGTTCTTGTTAAATGCCACCCCTGAGACCAACACTTTTTCCATGTCTTCAGTTTCTGCAACCACCATTGTCCCCCTTTCTCTTGTGAAAGTCGACCGCACATGGATGGGCACGTTGAATTTTTTCGCGAATTCCACGGATCGGATTTCGAGGACCTTGGCGCCCAGGCTGGCCATCTCGAGCATTTCATTGTAAGAGATCTGGTTCATCTTTTTCGCCCTTGGACAGATGTTGGGATCCGTCGTATAAATTCCTTTTACATCGGTAAATATTTCACAGATATCGGCCTTCAGCGCCGCTGCAAGAGCGACAGCCGTGGTATCCGACCCGCCCCTGCCGAGGGTGGTAATGTTCCCTTTCCGGTCAAGACCTTGAAACCCCGCAACGGCCACAATCCTCTTTTTCTCCAGCTCTTTTCTTATTTTTTCCGTTTCAATATCGTGGATCCTGGCTTTCCCGAAAAGTCTGTCGGTGTGTATGGCAACCTGGAACCCGAGCAGGGAGCGGGCCTCATAACCCATTGACTTGATCGCCATGGCAAAAAGGGCAACTGATGCCTGTTCGCCGGTCGCCAGCAGCACATCAAGTTCCCTCGGGTCCGGTTCATCGGTCATCTCCCGCGCGAGCCGGATCAAATTGTCGGTCTGGCCTGCCATGGCCGACAGAACCACTACCATCTGATTTCCCTCTTTGTAATATTCGAGAGCCCGATTCGCCACACCCCTGATTTTTTCGATGCTTCCGACAGAGGTCCCTCCATACTTCTGTACAATCAGTGCCATGCTTCAACCTCGACGCAATTTCTTCTCCAGTTCCTCCAGAATTTCGATTGCCCGGCGATGCGATCCGGAAAGAACGATGCGCCTGGATACCTCATCGAGTATCTCTATACTGACGGTCACTTTCGGCCCCGGCAGGATTTCAGGCCATCGATCCGCCCATTCCATTGCCACAACGCCCTCTTCGTAAAAGTATTCTTCCAGACCCGCCGACAGAAAAGCAGAGAGTTTCTCCAGACGGTATGCGTCCATGTGAAAGAGAGGTATCCGGCCCTGGTATTCATTCATAAGGGCAAAGGAAGGGCTGGCTATTACGGTTTCAGAAGGGACATCCAGGCCAAGGGCCAGGCCCTTGGCAAACCAGGTCTTTCCGCTGCCCAGTTCGCCCACCAAGGCAACGAAATCCCGACTCTTGAGGGCCTGTCCCAGGAATTTCCCCAGTCGAACGGTCTCCTGTTCCGAATTCGCGACATATGTAACACATTTCTCTTTCAATGTACAAGGGTCCTTATGAGATCATCCTTCCCGATGATTCCGACAATCCGGTCCCCATCCATAACAGGAATGGTGTAAACTTTTTTCTGTGTCATAATCGTTGCAATCTCGTCGACAGGTGTTTTCTCATTCACCGTGATGACTTCCTTGATATAGAGATCTTCTACCGTGGTGGCATTGATCCTCTGGATCTCTTTTTCCATCTTCTTGGGGCTTTCAAGATAGAAAACAGCATCAAAAAGCGTCACCACGGTCGGGATGTGCAGTTTTTTGTCTTTCCTTATGAGGTCGCTTTCACAGATAATGCCGATGAGCTTTCCCTCATCGTCCACAACGGGCGTTCCGTTGATATGATGTTCGTAAATGAGTTTGGCCAGCTCTTTCAGCGTCGTGTCTTTCTTGACCGTGATCACGCGGGTAGTCATGATATCGCTTGCGTTGAGCATTGGATCATCTCCTGTACTGTTTCAATACGTTGTTGTCATATAGCTTCCCGGCTCCGGTTTCCGCCGCAATGGAATCCGCTTGAGGACCCGGAGGTTCTCCTTTTCCCGATCGGAGGCCCGGATCGGGCGTCCTGAGCAGCCTCCGAGAAGTACCTGATGCCTCGCGCTCTGCGGGACGAGGCTTACTAATTTGCCCTTTCGCCGCTGATTGAGGCGGCGTGCTTGACTTTGCGCTGATATTTATGGGCAAATAGCGGTGCGGGACGGCTTTCATGGAATATGATAGAACTCGCTGTGAAGAGCAGGAGTCCTGAGCGGCCATGTCCCCCCGGCAAGATGCGCGATGATATCGGGGATAGTCTCCAGGAGTTCTCCCGCGAGGACCCCTGATGACCCTCTCTGTTGAGCGAGCAGGTCCGCCGCGAGCCCATGGACATAAGGTCCGCCGATTGCTGCCTTGGCAATGGGGAATCCTCGTGCCAGGAATCCTCCGATAAGCCCCGTCAGGACGTCGCCTGAGCCTCCGCTTGAAAGGACAGGATTGCCCGTGGGATTCACATACAGGCTTCCATCGGGCATCGCAACGAGGGATCTGGCTCCCTTGAGCACAAGAAAGCATCCATGATTGTGCACGAATTCCGCAGACGCGGATGCCCTGTCTTCCTGTATCTGGGCGGTTTTTCTGCCGGAGATCCTGGCCATTTCACCCGGGTGCGGGGTCATGATTGTTCGAGGCGCCCTCCCTTTCACGACGTCCATACAACCGGCCAGGGCGTTCAGGCCGTCCGCATCGATGACCATGGGCAGGGGACACTCCGCTACGATTTTCCTCACCAGACTCACGGTTTCCGGGTGCGTTGAGAGACCCGGACCCAGGGCAACCGCGGTCTTTCCCTCGAAGAGGGCATGAATGTGTTCCCATGCCTTCATTGAGAGATTGCCGCGTCCGGTGTCCGGCAAGGGAACGGTCATTGCTTCGGTCAACTTGGCCTCGAGAATGGCATTGAGTGTTTCAGGGATACCCAGGGTTACCAGGCCCGCTCCCGCTCGCAAGGCGCCCATGGCCGTGAGAGAGGCGGCCCCAGTTTTTCCGGTGGAACCTGCCAGGACAAGGAGATGACCGCGGTTCCCCTTGTGGATATCGGGCCTTTCTACGCTGAGGGAGTCTTTGAAGTCCGAAGGCTCGGTCAGGCAGAAATGCCTGGGCAGCCGGCTGGAAACACATTCGGGGATACCGATATCGATTCGTACAAGGCGGCCCACCAGCCCGGCGCCGGGGAAAACAACGAGCCCCAGTTTTGGAAATCCGAAGGTTGCCGTAAGATCTGCACGGACTGCTGCGCCCATTATCTGACCTGAGTCGGCATTGAGTCCGGAAGGGGTGTCAATGGACATGACGGGCTTTTGAAGGCCGTTGAGATCCTCGATAACCGTTCGATAGAACCCCCGTACAGGGGCATTCAGTCCCGTTCCGAGGATGGCGTCAACAGTGAAGTCACAATGAGTGAGACGGTGCCTGAATTCTTTCCACCTTTCAGGGTCGGGAATTTCATGGATGTCGAGATCCATGTTGCGAATGATCTTCAGGTTGGTGAGGGCGTCGCCGGCAATCCGGTCCTGTTGTGACAGTACCGCAACGGTAACGTTCAAACCGGCCTGGTGCAGGTATCTCCCCACAACGTAACCGTCTCCTCCGTTATTCCCCCTGCCGCACAAGATGACGACGCTGTCATTCGGAGAAGGAGTGAAATGCTCCAGGAAAAAGCGTCCTGCGCCCCTCCCGGCATTTTCCATGAGCACAATCCCTGGAATACCCAGGTCTTCGATGGTCATTCTGTCCATCTGCTGCATTTCAGCTGCTTTGACGATCCTCATCGCGCTTCTCCAGCACAACCACTGCTATGGCGTACTCTCTTTCATCCGTGAGGCTGAGGTGGATGTTCGAAACACTCCTTTCGTCACAGATGCGGGCGGATTTTCCATGCACCTTCAGACCTGGCTTCCCTCTTGGATCGTTGAAGACTTCGATATCCCGCCATACCATGCCCCGGGTAATGCCAAGACCCATGGCTTTCGTGAAGGCCTCTTTCGCCGCGAAGCGGAGGGCAAATGCCGACGGCGGGAAGGCCCGCTTGAGGCACGTTTCGATTTCACCGGGAGTGAACACCCGTTTTATGAACCGGTCACCCCATTTTTCCACGACCCGATTCATCCGGCTTATCCGGACCAGGTCTACGCCGATGCCATATATCATGAAAAGCTCATCTCTCTCGTTTAAAAATTCCGTTTAGCTTGAGTCTTTCGTGCAGAGTGACTCGAAAACAACTCTGCGTAATGACAAATGACAAAATCCAAATGCCAATTGAATGCCAAATTCAGAATGCCAAATAAAAAGGAGCCCGGTTGACAAAATTGACCGAGCTTTTTGAAATGTGATCTTTGACCCTGGTTTGTCATTGGGGCTTTGACATTTGACATTAGGCCGCGGTGAGTCAAGCGGTCAACTGTACATACTGAAGGACGAGATCAAGGCCAATGAGTCTCGATGCTTCGGTCAGAAGTCTTTTACCAGTTCGATCATTTCCCGCACGGCCCGCTCGAATCCGACCAGAATGGCCCTGGCGACGATACTATGTCCGATACTGTACTCTTCAACCTGCGGCAACGCCTTGAAAGGTTTCACGTTTACGTAATTGAGGCCGTGGCCTGCACTGATGCGGAGGCCGTTTTCCTGCGCAGTCTGGACGCCCAGCCTGATACGATCGAAGAGGCTGTTTGACTCCGCCTCATTTTCCGCATCTGAATAATGTCCTGTGTGGATCTCCACAATATCGCCGCCGCATTCATGCGCGGCCCGTATCTGGTCGGGATTGGCGTCCACAAAGAAACTGACCAGGATTTCTTTCGACTTCAGGCGATCCACCGCTCTTTTGTAGTGTTCCCTGTTGGCGGCCACATCCAGCCCGCCTTCCGTGGTGAGTTCCTCTCTTTTTTCCGGCACCAGAGTTACCAGATCAGGCCCGGTCTTGAGCGCAATTTCTATCATCTCCTGAACGGCGGCCATCTCCAGATTCAGTTTTGTTTTCACAGTCTGGCGGAGGAGTGCAAGATCCCTGTCCTGTATATGTCTCCTGTCTTCCCTCAGGTGACAGATGATTCCTTCCGCGCCTGCCAGTTCAGCCAGACCCGCGGCCAGAACCGGATCTGGTTCGTCGATTCCTCTTGCCTGGCGTACAGTTGCCACATGATCCACATTTACCGCTAACCGGGCCATTCACTCTTCCTCCTCAATCAATTTTCGCAAGCGGAGTTCTTCTCTTTCCATTCGTTGGGCGTCCTCTGCGCGTTCATGGTCGAAACCGAGAAGATGGAGGAGCCCGTGGATGAGCAGGCGGAACACGGTTTCTTCGAATGATTCACCCGATTCCCCGGATTCTCTGGCGGCGGTATCCAGGGATACGACCACATCCCCCAGCATAGGCGAAATATGTGTTTCCTGGCCGGGGTCCGCCATGGGAAAGGCCAGGACGTTGGTGGGTCCTGTCCTTCCGAGGTATTGTTCATTCAGCCTGGCTATGTGGTCGTCACCAGTAAAAAGGATACTCAGTTCCCGGTCATGACAGCCCAAGTCTTCTAAGATTGTCTCCAGTACTTTCTCTATCCTCCGCCCCTGTATCTTTGGTGTCTCCGCTTGAAAGGTGACCTGAATTTCCATTGCCTTGCCTCTTGACCGTCCCGTCTTTGCTCACGGGTTCGGGATAATCGACCCGGTGATGAAACATGCCGCTCAGCGTCTTGTTGAAACTCTTCGCGATTTCGTTGAGGTCTTTCAATGTCAGCTCACACTCATCCAGCTGCCCATCAGAAAAAACCCCATTGATTATTTTCTGGACCATTCCTTGAACCCGGGCAACGGTGGGGTCAACGAGGGTTTTTGATGTTGCTTCCACCACATCAGCGAGCATGACGAGGCCTGCTTCTTTTGTCTGGGGTTTCGGACCTGGATATCGGAAATCCTCCTCCTTCACTTGGGCGGTCTTGGTACTCTTTTTCTCCGCCTGTTCCCGTGCCTTCTGGTAAAAATATCGGATAAGACTCGTCCCGTGATGTTCCTGTATGATGTCGATGATCTCTCTGCCGAGGCGGTGTGCCCGGGCAAGCTCAAGACCGTCCTTGACGTGGGAGATGAGGATAAGACTGCTCATGGATGGTGCGAGTTTTTCATGCTTGTTCTCGCGGTTGGCCTGGTTTTCGATAAAATAGAGGGGCTTTTTCATTTTCCCGATATCATGGTAGTACGCAGCCACTTTCGCAAGAAGGGGATTCGCATTGATGGCTTCTGCAGAGGCTTCAACCAGGTTGCTGACGATGACACTGTGGTGATAGGTCCCCGGAGCTCGAATCATGAGTTCCTTTAAGAGGGGTTGATCGAGGCTGGCCAATTCGAGAAGCTTGATGTCCGTTGTAAAGCCGAAAGCCATCTCTACAAGCGGGAGAATCCCTGTGGTGATCACTCCCACCAGGATTCCGCCGAGGAACGCCGATAGGCAGCCAACGCCCAGTTCTACACTGTACAGAGCCCCATGGAGGGCTTCGACAGCAATGGCAAGGGCCGCATTCGCGATACCGACGTCGAGTCCCGCCTTGACGATGGTCCCCCTGTCCCGGCAGTTCCTTACCCCGTATGCGGCAATGAGGCTCCCCATGAAATAGTAGACGAAGAAATCAATGCCGCCGTGGATGATCATGGATGTCAACACCGCCAGTATCAGGGAGAAGGTAACGGCCACCCTGAATCCCTGGAAAATGGAGATGAGCATGGCGCCCGCGGCCACGGGTATGGCAAAGAACAGCGCCCGGGGAGTCAAAAAACTGAATCCGCGGGCGAACTCTTCAGATACCAACTGGGACGACATGGCCACCAGAAAAATGGCCAGCACCGTCAAGGCGCAAAACAGGGTGTCCTTTACGTCTCCTCGCGAAGTGCCATCGGACATGAGCCCCATAATAGATGTGGCTGAAAGGAGGAATGCCACAAGCAGAGCCATGGCCGATGCCCGAGCTGTCATTGCTTTCCAGCTCGAACTTCTGTACTCTTCCTCCAGTTTCAAGAGGTGTTCGGGGTTGATTATCTCCCCTTCCCTGACGAGCATTTCTCCTTTCTTGATTTTGAAGTAAACGGGCTTCACCGATTTTCTGGCGGTGTCCTTTCTGAGCTCCGTTTCCCGTTTATTGAACGTGACATTCGGCTTGATCAGGTCCAGGGCGAGATTTAAGGCTGTATGAATCAATGCGGGAGAACCAAGGAATTGCTTGAGGGAGTCTTCCTGCCCTTTCAGGAAGTCCCTGGCCTCTTTCAGGTCATAGAAGCGGCTCAGATCCATAACCTTGACTTCTTTCTCCTGGTGCACGTGACGAAGAAGAATGCCTTTTCCGCTTTCAGCCAGGAGCATGTTCTTGTTACTCACGATCCCGCGATTGAGGACCTTGTTTAAAAGATATATGACGGAGTTCGCGACCTGCAGAGGGAATCTGCTCTTGGAGAGAGATTTGAACAGGGCGTCGTCGGGTTCAATTTCCAGGATTTCAAAAAAGCGTTCTTCAAACGTTTCAAGACCCGGGGGACTCTCTTGAGGGGTTTGTCCTCCGGGGATCGGCCCCTCTTTTTCCCGGTATTCTTTGCTCTGCTGGAAGGCCTCCCTGATCCGAGCGATGAGGTTGCTTCCCGTCGAATCAAAGTCATATACGGACAGGACGCCACGGACGGCCTGCATTCTTTTTTCCTGGGTCAGCGCCTCATTTTCCACGAGAAAATCCCTGGTGGCCTTTATGTCATGGTCGGCAACATCACCCAGGACGTACTTGCGAGGCCTGTCAAGAATATCAGGGGACAGGAGGAGAGAAACCAAAATACTCAGGCTGATGAGAATGATCCATTTCTTTGTTTCCGGTTTGAGGCGGCGTTTCCGGGAGGGAGCAACTTTTGCACCCTTCTGCGCCTTGCCTTTCTTGGCGGGAATATTTTTTCTTTTCCGTATCATTGGTGTAAATTTCTAAAAGCCCGTCAATCGCTTTTTCCGTCATTCGCGCGAGAGATGTCCTTTTTTCTCCAGTTTTTCATATGCTTGGATTATTTCCTGAACAAGCGGATGGCGTATAACATCCTCTTTGGAAAAGTAGATAAATTGAATACCCTTGATGCCGTCGAGGATCCGCATGGCCTCAATCAATCCTGAAATTTTCCCGTTGGGAAGATCGGTCTGGGTGATATCACCGGTGATCACCGATTTTGAACTGAAACCCAGCCTGGTCAAGAACATTTTCATCTGCTCGGACGTGGCATTCTGCGCTTCGTCCAGGATCACGAAAGAATCATTCAGTGTCCTTCCCCGCATGAAGGCAATGGGCGCCACTTCGATAATACCCTGCTGGATAAGTCGTGTAGCGCTCTTGAAGTCCATCATGTCATGCAGGGCGTCATACAGCGGTCTGAGGTAGGGGTTGACTTTCTCATAGAGGTCCCCCGGAAGGAACCCCAGGTGTTCGCCTGCCTCAACCGCGGGCCGGGCGAGCACGACGCGGTTCACCTCCTTATGGATAAGAGACGAAATGGCCATAGCCATGGCAAGATACGTTTTTCCCGTGCCGGCGGGTCCGATCCCGAATACAATATCAAACTCTCTTATACTGTCAATATACATCTTCTGGTTGACTGTCTTCGGAGTAATGACTTTCTTGGCCGATGAGATGTAGACTTCATCCTTGAATATTGTTTTCAGGTTGGCGGACGGGTTTCCGCTGAGGATCCTGATTGCGTAATCGACATCGTTGGGATAAATGGGACTCTGGGCCTCGATGAGCTCGTAAAGCTGCATCAGGACCTTTTTCGCGAGATCGACTTCCCAATCACCTCCCTGCAGCGTCAGGTCATTACCGCGGACGTGGACTGAAATGTCGAGCTTTTTTTCCAGGACATGGAGGTGGGCGTTTTGTTCTCCACAGAGACTGCGAACCAGTTCATGGTTCGCAAAGGTTATCTTTTTCAGCTTTCCTTCGTCCTCTGGCGATGTATTATTGGCCAACCGATTACCTCGTCTCCTGAAACGGGCAGGATTTCACCCGGGAAAACCGGCCGGCACGTTGTTCCTCTTCTGCCGGGGCCGAACCAATGAGCGCACCGGACTATTTCGCATCCGGGGTTTTCGGGTGATCTCACAGCGGGCTTCTATTCAGTGTTTTGTACCATATGCCTTTTAAACATGCAAGAAAAACGGAGAAATGCGGCCCGTTCCAGGGCCGTCCCCGATGAGCTTACGGCCGGATCGGTCGTCTGCTGAAGGAGAGGGAAAGGAGAATGTTGCAAAAAGGGTGAAAGCAAATCTTGCAGGGCTAGGTCGTCTTGCCAAGCCCGGATTTCAGCTTGGTCGTTTTTGTGGTTTCCCCATGGAGCGCGGTTCCCGTTCTTCCTGAACCATTTGCTCCTACCAGGGATACCAGATTGGTTACGACATTGTTCATCTGTTTCGCCTGGGCATTCAATTCTGCCGATGCAGAGGCGGATTCTTCGGCATTCGCGGCATTTTGTTGGGTTACACCGTCCATCTCATTAACTGCAACGCTCACCTGGGCAATGCCGGTGGCCTGTTCGTCACTCGCACTGGATATCTTGCGGTTCAGTTCCGCGATTTTTCCGACGCAGATTGCGACTTCGCGATAGCGGTCGTCCGTTTCGGTTACGAGACTGGAACCGGCTTCGATTTTTCGAATAATTTCAGTTACCAGATCCTGGGTATTCCTGGAGGCCTGCGCAGAGCGAAGCGCAAGATTTCGTACCTCATCCGCTACTACGGCGAAACCCGCCCCTGTCTCACCGGCCCTCGCAGCTTCCACGGCTGCGTTCAAGGCCAGCAGGTTTGTCTGGAATGCAATTTCATCAATGGTTTTTATGATCTTGGAAACACTGTCGCTCGCTTCGGAGATATCATCCATAGACTTGATCAGAGCCTTCATGGACTGGTTTGCAGTCTTCAGACTATCCGACCCTTCCGCAGACAGATGATTTGCCTCCTGTGCGTGTGCGGCATTCTGTTTTGTCATTGAGGAAATCTGTTCGAGGGAAGCCGACGTCTCTTCAAAGGAAGCCGTTTGTTCAGATGAACCCTGTGCAAGGTGCTGGCTCGAGGATGAAACCTGGTCGGAAGCGCCCGAAACCTTCTCTGCTGACTCGGTCAGGGAATGGATAATGGCGACGATCGGCCTGGTCAACGAATTGGAAAAGAGGAAGACAATGGGAATAATCACCAGAATACAGGCGACGAAGACGAATACCAGGAGCCTGATCATCTGGAAGGTGTTGGCTTTCATGATGTCCTGAGAGAGTATGGAAACGACGGTCCCAATAGGGTTGGATCCATCGAAGAGCGGTAATACCCCTTGAAAGAAAACTCTCTTGTCGAGACCGAACTCACCCAGAAAAATTTCCTGGTTCTTGATGCTCCATGCCCCCTCTCTTTTTCGGAACTGCCCCTGGAGAATCTTGTAGGTTTTCATGTTGCCCACACTCAGGCCGTTGGAAATGAACACGTTTGTTTTCATCCCCGTGAGGGAGGAAATCCTGTTCACGAACGGTAAGTCGAGTTTCTGAACAGCCAGGGCGATACCGAACTGCTTCTCCGTAAGCTTCTGGGTTTTTGGGTCATACGCCTGGGCGATTACAGGAACAGTTGCCACCATGCACACGTAGTTTCCGATTTGTTTGAACTCCAGTTTCTGCTTATTCGGCACCGGTTGATTTATTTTGGCTGCAATGACTTTGAAAGGAAGGCTATTGGCTTGTTTCAATTGGTTACCCAGGTCCGCTTCTCCTTTTCCCGTGACACGGACATATCGAACAGTAAGTTGAGGTGAATAGGTGCAGTAACCAAGCAAAGGGTTTTTTTCATCGGGGTTTCCGGCAAATGCGATGAGATCCCCGTCATTGTCATAGATTCCGGCCCCCCAGAGGTTTCCGGTTTGGAAAATGTTGAATATAGTCGTCGCTGCCTGGTCAAAGGAGGTCTTGGTCATAGCGAGATCGCCGTGGTTCTTGTAGTCGTAAAGGAACTTGATTTTGGACCCCATTTTGTCAAAGCTGGCAATCTGACCGGCATCTTCGATCAAGGTCGCTTGCCTGGATGACAGTTCGTTTCGAATGATGTTGCCTGATTTGCTGAGCTGATCGCAAGAAGCCCTCTTGTTCTGCTTGTTGACGAGAAATGAGACGGCGGTAGTGGAAACAACCATGACCAGTATCACCATGGAGAGTGACATCAGGACGAGTTTGGTTTTCAGTTTCATACCTTTCATGCACAAGGTCCCCTTTCACAGTCTGTATACTTTCGCTCTACCCGAGCTACAGATAGCAATATACATGCCGGAATAATACGGGGCCTCCCATGAATTCGTCTGCCGGACCGTTCCCCTGAAATCGCTGTCCGGGAACCCGGGAATGCCGCAGAACCCCATTGTCATGAGGGCCGGTGCGGCGTCATGCATTTGAAGGGGATGGTCCTGATCGGGAAAGTCGTCATGGTATTGACGGCTTCCGCTAATTA
>CAZONI010000058.1:0-23745 GCA_964581175.1 uncultured Desulfobacteraceae bacterium | reverse complement strand
CGGGACAAGTCGATTTCGAGTCGACCCCGTTACGACCACTTCGGTACCTCTCCGGAAAATCACCTGGCTTTCATCGGCGAATTCTGAAGAAGTCCTGCATCAGACTCCGGCAGTCCTTCTCGAGAATTCCGGATGTGACCTCCACCCTGTGGTTCAATCTAGGGTCATTGGGAACATCGTACAAAGACCCTGCAGCTCCACACTTGGGATCGGGGGCTCCGAAAACAAGATGCTTTATCCGCGCCTGGATAATGGCCCCCATACACATCAAGCAGGGCTCGACGGTAGCTGCCAGGATACAGCCTGTCAAGCGGTAATTTCCCTCAACCGCTGCTCCACGGCGGAGCGCAAGGATCTCCGCATGGGCCGTAGGATCATTGAGCGCGATTGAGTGATTGGAGGCACGCGCGATGATCTCTCCATCCATGCGCGCAAGCACGGCGCCGACAGGCACTTCTCCTCTGTCGAATGCCGTGTGGGCCTCACGCAAGGCCTGCTCCATCAAGCGGCAAAGATCAGGTCCCATAAGAGATGATATTTTTGCATATTTTTGTTCCGCCAGTCAACCGCATACTTTCCCCCCTGATCACCATCAAGGCATCATTCCCGCTGTTGGCGGGATTGCCTTCGGTCGCTCCCTCCTTGCGGCGTATTGTTCCATACGCCTCAGGTCGTCGCTCCTCCCGCACAGAACACGGGATCTACGATGCGGCGCCCCCGCCGGAAACGGGATGTTCGACTTGCATCTGACGCCTTGCTGGTGATCAGGGTTCCTCACTAACCACTCGCGCTCACACACGTTGATGAAACTTGGCGGTGGATTTTGGGTTTCCCCGTTTCCTCAGGGAGGAGAGCAGGATGGCCGAAAAGGGCCCTCTTTTCGAGATAAAGCGTCAGCAAAAAGTCGAGGTAACCGGCAAAAATTTGACATTTCGGATAGAGGCGCCGGCGCTCTCAATCTCGAAGTCGTTGATTGCCCTTAAGCTCATGCCTGGCAGGGCGAAAAGGTTGAGTCTCGAAAATGGCATTGCCTTTGCATGTAAATGCACCAAGCGGGATAGACAGGATGGATATATTGCTATTCTGTTCGTAAGTGCTCGGGTTCAGGGTTACGGAGGTTACCGTTTATTGAAGAGGATCGCAAAACGGCTGACCGCGAACCGAACGCCTGAACATCCGAATCACAGCCATTCGACACAGGACGGAGGTGGACCATTGACGTACGTTCTCGGTCAAGAGCAGCTTGATGCCATTGAAGAGGTCCTGGAAGATGATTTCATGGACATGGGGGTCAGGTGCGTTTTCCTCATTGATATGGCGGGAAACGTCATTGCCAGCCAGGATTCTGGAAAGATGCAGCATGACATCTATTCGCTGGCAGCCCTGGCAGCCGGCAATTTTGGGGCCGTCAGTACCATGGCCAAGATCATCGGGGAGGATGAATTTTCTCTGCTTTTCCACAAAGGCAAAAAGGAAAGCATCCATTTCAGTAAGGTGATGAAAGATTTCCTCCTGATCACCATTTTCGATCAGGACGTCTCGCTGGGCTTTCTGAGATTAAAGGTCTCGGAGGCAATAAACGAGATCACCGGTATACTGGACCAGCAGATGAGCCCATGAAAAGGCCCCTTCAAATGAAATTGGAAATTCAATTGTTTGAAAACCGTAGATTGAAGCGGGGTATTCTTTCATGGCATTCGTCAACTTGAAAAAAAAGGAAGTCCAGGTAAAGATCGTCTACTACGGTCCGGGAAGGGGAGGCAAGACTACCAACCTGGAATACATCTACAATGAATTCAATGACCGTATTAAGACCGAAATGATCGCCATCAAGACACAGGGCGACAGGACTCTTTTCTTTGATTTCCTTCCCTTCGAAATGGGCAAGATCAAGGGCTACGATGTCAAGATACAGCTGTATACCGTTCCCGGACAGGTGAAGTATGATGCAACGCGAAGGCTGGTGCTGAGGGGGGTCGACGGTGTTGTTTTTGTTGCAGATTCCATGAAGGTGAGGAGAAAGAGCAACATGCTTTCCGTCAAGAATCTTCAGGACAACCTTGCCACCTACAAAAAGAGTATTTTCAAGATCCCCCTGGTCTTCCAGTACAACAAACGGGATCTTGCGGGAGATGGGATTCCCTTGCTGTCCCATGAAACGATGGAGAAAGACCTCAACAGCAGGCTGAAGGTCCCCTCATTCGAGGCGAGCGCACTGAAGGGCGATAATGTCGTGAAAACCCTCAAGAAGATCATTACGCTTACCATGTCGGCGCTGGAAAAAGAATTCAAATAGGAGAAAACTCTTGGCCAGAAAAAAAGCACCCATCACGGACGAAGTGAAGAAACGCCTTGACGAGATTTTTCTTGAGGATGACGACAAGTCTGATATCGAGGCGGATCAGTTGGATGCCCAGACATATCCCTTGCGAGAGCTGAAAAGCGTCATCCTTTCCATAGAATGGGAAATTTCCGATGAGGTTATGCACCGTTTCCTGGAGGAAGTCGCTCGGCTGAAAAACAGTTATAACAATGATCGCATCATGTCTCCCTTTTTCAAGATGCTTGATTCACTGGGGAGATATATCAAAAAATATAAGGCCAAAGCCAATCCGGGAGCCGTCAAGGTGCTGAATTCAGTCTACGCTGCGCTGGAGAGGACCCTCTTGTCGGACGACGATTTGAAGGCGACAGAAAAAGAGACCATTCTGTTGGAGGAAGTGCAGCGTTTCAAGGACTTGAAAAGAAAAATTCAAGCAGGCAGAGAGTCCGGAGAGGAAAGGGGCCGGGCAGAAAAGACAACCTCTGAGCTGGTGGAAGGGAAAGATGTTTCCATCGATTGGGATGAGGGCCGCGGAACTCCCGAAAGCCTCTTGGCGGCGGTCAATGAGTTGAAGGTGCTCATACGATCAGAATTCGAAACTCTGCGGGAAGAGATGTTGGCTTGGCTTGATGAGAAATGCGGGCAGGAGTCCAAAGCAGGGCGTAAAGGCCGGAAGAAATAGTTCATTGGGGAGACTGTGCAACGGATTGACTTAGATAATGTCGGCAAGATGATTTTCAGGCGCGTTTTGCGGAGAGGCCTGGGAGAGTTTTCACTGGACAGCCGGATGTTGAGCATCCTGATGGAACTTGACGGGAAGAGGAACCTCACCAATATTGCCCAGGGACTCGGAATGGATATGGCCGAGATGAAAGAGGCCATAGAAAAACTCTCGATACTCAAGATCGTCGAACGGGTCAGACAGCAGGCTCCGGTTGTGCCCCTTGAATTTTTCGATTATCTGAATACCCAGCTCTCTTTTGCCGTAGGTCCCATCTCCAAAATTCTGATCGAGGACACGGTGGCTGATCTGGGCAAACGGGTGTCCGGCTTTCCCGTACCGTTGGCGGCAGAACTGGTGGACTTGCTGGCGAGGCAGATCCGGCGAAAAGAAAAAGGAATCACGTTCAGGCAGAACATGGTCAAGAAGATGAAAGAAATGGGAATCTGATTCTGCGGGAGGGTGCGGGAAGAGATTTCTCCGAGCTTATTATCAAAATAAACTGAACTTGGATTAAAAGGGGAATAGCGATGATTATCTTTTGCGAGGAATGTGGGAAAAGGTATCGAATAGACCCGACGAAGATCACGGGCAGTCACGCGAAGGTCCGATGCAAGGCGTGCGGACACGTCTTCGATATCTCGAAATCGGATGAAACCGATGGAGCAGGCATAGACGCAGAATGGCCGGGATCCGGAAAGGATGAAGCTGCAACCGCGCAGTCGATCGGAACCGAGACCGTAAAAACCGAACTCGCAAGCCTCAATGCACAACGGTCCCGCCGCTTTGGTCTAAGAGCCAAGATGCTCGTCCTCTTTTTTCTCATACCGGTCATCCTCGTTATCGCCGCAGGCATGCTTTACATCAGACAGCTGGATCAATTGACGGCTCTTATCACCAGTGAAAGCAGTCTGGTGGTCACCCATCTTGCGGAAAATATCATCAAGGCAAAAGCTGAATCTGTTGCATCTCAGGTGTTTCTCTATCTGGACAGTCACAGAAAGCTGAGAAAGGAGAATTTCTTCCAGGATGAGGATTTCAAGAAAATAGCTGTTCAACAGGTTGGAGTCACCGGCTATACCGCGCTCTACAGCATGCCGGATAGCGGCGGAATCTGGCGCACCTGGGCACATGTAAATCCTAAGATCATCGGTATTGATATGAGCAAACTCAAGAAGCCTCTGGGAAAAGCTTTTCCTGGCTTCTGGAAGGTATTTTCAGGGGTCGAGGGAGGGAAGGAATCCGAGGGTTACTACAGATGGCAGGATAAGGACGGAAAAATACGGGACAAGTTCATGGTTTGTACCCCTGTCGGAAATACTTCCTATGTCATTGCCGCAACTACCTATCTTGATGAATTTACAAAGGAGGTCAAAGGACTTGAGAAAAAGGCAGGGGCCATAAGTGCAAATACGAAAAATGCCGTATTTGTTATATTGGGCACTACACTGGTGCTCATAGCCTTCATTGTGCTCTGGTACGGACAAGCCCTGACGAAAAAGATCAAGTCTTTGACCGCTTTGGCGGAACAGATAAGCCTTGGAGCCCTTGATGAGGATCTGGAGATACAATCCAAAGACGAAATCGGAGATTTGGGTGAGGCAATCGGCCGGATGCAGGAGAGTATACGCCTGTCCATGGAAAGACTGCGACCCAGAAGATAAGAGCAGGAATGCCGGCGGCGAAAGTGAATGAGGCTGTAATCTGGAAAGGAACCGGGTGAGAGAATCGTGAGAAGAAATGTCCTCCTTGTAGACGATCAGCCGGAAATTCTCCATTCTCTGAGAGAGGAGCTTGCCGGATACAAGGAAGTCTTCTCCGTGATGACTGCCGAAAACGGTGACGAGGCGATCAGGCAGCTTCGACAGGATGATATTTCCCTGGTGGTGACGGACTTGAAGATGCCCAATATAGATGGGTTTGGAGTACTTGCCCACGTCATGGAATCCTATCCCGACATACCGGTTATTGTTATGACCGGGTACAGCACCATGGAGATGAAGAGACTCGCACACCAGGGCGGGGCAGTAGGATACATCTCCAAGCCTTTCAAAATCAGAGATCTTGCCAAGCTTATTGTTACTTCATTGCGACGTGAAGCCGACGGCGGAACCCTTCACAATGTCTCGTCCGGGATGTTCCTGCAACTCGTTGAAATGGAACAGAAGACGTGTACTATCCGCCTGGCGGACAGGGCCTCAAAAAGAAGAGGGGTCCTCTTTTTTCGGGATGGAGATCTCCTGGATGCAAGGACAAACGGGGTGAAAGGCGAGGAAGCCGCCCATCATATCTTTAGCTGGGAAGAGGTAACCCTCTCCATTGAAAATACCTGCCGATGCCGCGAGAAGAAGATTCAGGGAGAGTTGCAGGCAATCCTGCTGGAGGCTATGCGGCTGAAGGATGAAAAGGGAAAGGCTCAGGATCTCCCCGGAGAGACCGTAGAGACGGCGGACCTCGTGCCTGGGGATGATGAGAAGCAAGAGTCCGAAAACTCACAGATAGAGATGCTCAACAAAACGATCATGAGTAAGGTCAGCCCGCGATACAGCGTCGATGAAATATATTACGATAATGTGTGGGACGGTCTCCTTGGACAGATGGGGAGAATAGGGAAGTCCTTTTCATTCGGCCCGTTAAGGCTTGCCTACATGGATGTCGGAGCCTCAAAAGACGTAATTCTTATTCCCGGAGAAAGGACCATATTGATACCCGTGGACAGCAAATGCCCGAGAGACCGTATCATCCAGGCTCTTCTGGAAGAAACTCCCGGGAGCAGCGATTGACATTGTCATTAGAATATATGTATGAGCAAATACTTTAATGAACTCCTGAATCTGCATGATGTGAGAGGGCTGATGCTCGTTTCGTTCGAGGGTCAACTCATCTTCAAGCAATTCGCCGGGCCCCTGTCCAGGGATCCTGAAAGCGACGATTCCTGGGCCCTGTTCATTCATTCCTTACGAGGGGCGACCGAAATAGAGGTGTTTTACGAGAAAGGACGGATTTATATCAGGAAAACCGAGATCGGTTATCTTTTTGTGATAACAGGAGAATCGGCCCCGATGGCCATGGTCCGGTTAAATTGTGACATGCTCGTGCCTGCCGTGAAGAAGGTGGTCAAGCGGGATAAGTTCAAGGGATTGTTCAGGAGAAACTAACTGGTGCCCATTCACAAATAAATTCGGGCACCAGCGAGTCTCCAATCCAGAAAGGGAGGGCATGGATATCCACTCGAAGATAAAGGAAGCGGAAGTATATTGCTCGATGGGGCTCTTTTCAGAAGCGCTCGGGGTCTACGAAAAAATCATTGGTGATCCTTCCGGCCTGGATGATGGGGAAAAGGAAAAGATCCAGACGGCAATAGCAAAGGTGCAGGAAGAGATTAAAAAGGAAAAAGAGTCGGCGCAAAAAGAGGTCTCGGGTGAAGAGATATCGAGAATTCAGAAGACCCTTTCAGGCTCGGGGAATGTGCAGGCACTGCTGGATGGCGCCTTTGCATTGAAAGAACTGGGCCATTACGAAGAGGCCGTGACAGAGTATGGAAGGCTGCTGCAACTCGATTATCCCACGGCCAAGATCGTTCCGGAAATTGCGGGCTGCCTCGCACGGTTTGAATCTCCGGAGAAGGCCATGGCTGCGGTAAGGAAGTTACTGGAAGGGCCGAAACAGGGAAAAAAGGAAAAGGCGCGAATCCAGTTCCGAATAGGCTTTGAGATTGAGAAGAGAGGCGATAAGGAGCTTGCCCGCCGCCTCTACGATTCAGCGAGAAAGATAAATCCCGAGGACAAAGAAATAGAGGCCAGGCTGGAGACCCTGGATCAACCCATTCCGGCACGGCTTCCGGAAGCGGAAGAGAGGGACGGAGGTCCGACGGATCCGGATGTCGGCGGCGCTCTGGAATCCGACGAAAAAAGGCGGGAACACCGGATCGCAACAAGGGTTCCGGACTTCATTTACGTGGAATTTTCCCTGCAGACGCCAACAGGAAAGGGGAAGGACTATCATTTGAATGTCGTCAACTATTCGAGTCATGGCATCGGGCTGCTTGTCTCTGAAAAAGATTTTGGTCTCTTGAAGTTGCTTAAGAAAGGGGATAAAATCAGCAAAATGACATTTTATGCCAGCTGGGCATTGATTACCGTGGATTCGTCGGTGAGACACATGACCAAGGTGGAGGAGGGACCGTATGGCGGGATGTATGTGATCGGGGTGGAGGCACGGGAACTGATCACAAGCGCTCAACCATCCTGAAAGTTTTGAGAAAAGCCCTCCTTCTACCTGATTGAATCAAGTTTTGAACGTCAACGAATGCAGGAACCGAGCGAGCCGAAATGATTCCTTTCGAACAAGAACCCAGAGAAGATGAGATAAAGAGGGAGAAGGAAAAGGCCAGAAAACTGAGACGGAGCGAATGGTGGCTGAAGAGAATCAACAAAGGAATTTGTTATTATTGTAAACGAGAGGTTGGTCGGGATCGGTTGACCATGGACCACGTGGTCCCTTTAAGCCGTGGGGGAAAGAGCAAGAAAGGAAATATTGTTCCCGCATGCAAGGAGTGCAACAACAAGAAGAAGTATCTATTGCCCATTGAATGGGATGCCTACCTGGAATCATTGAAGGAACAAAGCCCAAATCTGTAAGCTTTGCGCCTGCGCCCCCTGCCTCATCCGAATCTACCGTCAAATCTCGTCAACGGGTGTGGGTGCGAGAAGTTGGGAAGGGGTCCTGATCGCCAGCAAGGCATTAGATGCAAGGCGCCGAGGAGCGACGACTGAGGCGTATGAAACAATACGCCGCAAGGAGGAGCGAGCGAAGGCAACGCAGCAGATGATGCCTTGCTGGCGATCAGTGTCTCAGCCGCCTGCAACCATCGGGATGAGGATCACTTCTGCATTGTCCGGGACCAGGGTGGTATCGAAGTTGGGTCTTGAAACGAGTTTTCCATTCAGGCGTACCACTGCATAGAATCGATCGTCGTCGATGTCCGCAAGCAAGTCGGACACGGTCATGCCTTCATGCCAGAAAACCTCACTGTCCCCAATCGTTATCATGAACCGACGGCACTATCTCTCAACACTTCCAGCACTTCCGGAAAGTCGATTCCCAACCGTTTCACCGTTTCTTCACTAGGAATACCATCTTTGTTCCAACCACGCCTTTCATAGACAGCGTCTTTGAGTTCCTCATATTGGCGTTCCCTGAACTTGCGAAGGACGGCCACTTTTTCCTCGGTAGCCTTTCCGGTGATATCAACGCCGTACTTCTCCGTCAGTTGTTTGTCATATCTTTCTTCGCGGGATTCGTATTCTTCACCGGTTACCGGACCCATGGCCCGGTATGGGAGAGAATCGTGTTCCCGGCGGCCGTACCCCATACGGAGATTAAAGATCCTCTGAAAATTGTATACGGTCTCACTCATTTTTATGAGATCATCGGGCGTCACCTCTTTCCCGGTAACAGCGCCGAAGTAGTCCGCATACCACTGTACGTGCTTCATGACCTTCGCGGGCTCCGCCGTCTCCTTATTGTCCGCGGGAACGATATCGTTCCAGGGCAGCTTGCACAAACCGCACAGTCCGAACCAGGTCCGAAACATGGGGAACCAGTGGAGGGCTTCTGCCTTCTGGTCAAACGTGGGCATGTAATTGTACACCATATCCAGGAATATGAGCCATGCCTCGTCATGCTGCGGGCCTTTCAGGGCAATGCCGTACCCGCCCTGCTGGGCAAGTGATTCCTTGGTCATGTACTCGGAGAATTCAAGCCCCTTTGATTCCATGCCGACATCTTTCATCAGGGCGCCATTCGCGCCGTATTCCTTTTCAAAGATCTGCTTCATCCTCCGAATTCCCTGACCCACCACGGTGCCGAATCCTTCTCCAGAAGCCATCTGGTGGAGCAGTTCCAAGGCATTCAAACGGTTTCCGAAATTGAGCTCCATGCCCCCGGTATGGGAGGTGGTAATCAATCCCAGTTCAAAACACTCCATGACAAAGGCGATTCCTGTCCCCACGGAAATGGTGTCCAGACCATAGGCGTCGCAGTAGAAATTCATCTCCAGGATGGTGAAAGGATCGAATACGCCGATATTGGATCCGCAGCCGGCGATGGTTTCATATTCAGGCCCATCCACAAAGACTCTCTGTCCCTTGTAAGGTCCCGTCATGGGAACGAAGTCCTTGACCCCATGGGAGCAAGCCACAGTGCATCCTCGCCAGCACCCGTCAAACCCGGGATCGAACAAGTGCTGAAATGTTTCCCGTCCGATAATATTGGCGCCTGGGTGCTGTCCGTACCGGAAGTTGTGGGTCGGAAGAAGATCAAAGTCATTCATGATGGGAACCAGATGAGTGGTACCTACTCTCGCCATTTCATTCTGTTTGGGATCCAATTCCCTCATTTCTTGAGAATAGGCCCTGGAAACAGTTATCAGGGATTCCTTGTCCGCAGGGCTGTTCGTACTCGTAGTGACCGAATCCCAGCGGGCCACAATTGCCCGTATCCCCTTATGCGCAAACACGGTCCCGATCCCCCCGCGTCCGGCCTGTTTGTACCTCGTGCGCTTGCGCTTGACATCGTACCAGGTGAAATTGAGACAGCCGATCAGGGTATGTCTTGCCCCCGGACCGGTGGAGACTACCGAAATACTCTGCTTTTTGCCGCCGGCGAAAAAATCGGTGAGAACGGCTGAAAGCTCGTAGGAATCGTCAGGAAGACCGGGCATTTCGAGGATCTCAATTTGCTGGTCAATCCCGTCAATGATGACAACCGTGTCTTCAGAGCGCTTTCCCACTACCTCCAGGGCATCAAATCCCGAGAATTTCAGGTAGGGACCGAAATAGCCGCCCACGTTGGAATCCATGACCGATCCCGTAGTGGGAGAAATGGTCGTAACGATGCTTTTCCCTGATCCCGGAAAGCCGGGAGTGCCTCCCATGGGACCCGAGGCGATGCAGACGGCATTTTCGGGGTCGTCCCATTTGGTCTTGCCGCTCACCGCATTCCACAGGAGCCAGAGATCAAACCCTTTCCCTCCCACAAAGATTTCCTTCATCTTGTCGGAAACAGGCTTGATGGAAATATCCGGCTTGGAGAGGTCGATGGAGAGGGTCTGGTTGGCGTATCCCCGGTCAATAGTCGGCCGGGAATACCGGATAGCTTTTATTGTTTTCGGTTTCAGCTGGGTCATGTTTCTCTTTCTCCTTGGTTTTCCGGAAACGGCGGGGGAATTTTACTTCAGAGCTTCCTGGCCGCCGAATTTCCGGTATGGGGAAAATTCCTCCAGGATCTTGTGATCAGCTCCAGCGGCTTCTCCGGTGACCACCCGCGCCAGGAGTTCGCCCATGCCCGGTCCGAGCATGAACCCCTGTCCGCACATGCCTGTGGCGTGAAGCAGACCTTCAAAATTTCTGTCCCAGCCCACAATGGGGGATCCGTCAGGAGACGTGGGATACAACCCCCGCCACATTCGCCGGACCCGGAGATTTTTGAGCCGCGGCAGGAGTGCCACCATCCTGGCACTTACCTGGGGAAGAAAGACAGAAGTCTCCCTCTTGTCGGTGCCCGGAATGACGGGATCGGGTGTTATGCAGAAGACCACCTGCCCCAGCCTGTTCTGGTAAAAATAGTAGTTCTTGGATCCCGGGCCCGGCCTCAGGTCCACCACCATGCAACCGAAGAAGTTTTTCACGGGCTCGGTGATAGCAGCTTCATGAGAATCCGGGTACACCGGAACATCAATCCCGGCCATTTTACCGAAAGGCCCGGAATAGGGCCCTGCTGTATCGATTACCACCGGTGCATGGTATGTTTCGGTTCCCGCGATGACTCCGGTTATTTTACCATTTTCATATGCGATCGCGTCTGCCTGTTCCCTGAAATGAAATTCCACGCCGTACGAAAGGGCCTTCCGGTAGAATGCATTGATGGCAAGAAGCGGGGATGCAGATCCATCTTCCGGAGAAAATGTTCCGCCGAGGAGGCCTGCTTCATTAATGCCCGGCAAGGCGTCCTTGATCTTGCCGGGGCCCACATAGTCAATGTTCAAACCATACTCTTTTTGAATCGGAAGAATTCCCTTCAGAATGTCCTCCTCCACTTTTCTGTAGACCGGAAACAGGTAGCCTCCCTGCAGCCATTCAATATTTTCGCCGGTTTCCTTTTCCCACGTGGAGAAGATCTCCAGAGATCGAAGGGCTGCGAGTATTTTTCCGGGGCTGGAATGGGTAGCCCGAATCCCTCCGATGGCGTGTTTGTTTTCTCCCTGCCCCGGCGAGGCATTCTGGTCGATCACCAGTGTCCTGGCCCCCTTTTCTCCGAGGGCCATGGCGGTAGGCACGCCGATTGAGCCCGCCCCGACTATGATGACATCATAGTTGCTCATCAGAATCACCTCCGAATACGCCGGCAAAGGTTCCCAAGGGGACTTCAACAAACAGGGGACGGTCTATCCGGTCTGTGACCTCCTCAAGGTCTATGCCCTCTTCTTTGAACAGCCGCCAGATCATGGGCCTGCACGTTTTGGAGCCGCAGGAGCCCATTCCGGCTCGGTTGATGGCCTTGAGATGGTTCATATCCCTGACCCCGCTCCTGATGGCATTCCGTATTTCTCCCGCAGTAACCCTTTCGCACCGGCAGACAATTGCCGCGTCAGGAGGAAGGTCCTCCTCATAGACCATGGACGGCTTGAACTCCGATCTCTGGACGCGGATGCCTATGGCCTTTCCGGCATTTTGTGCCTCCATCTGTATCTGGACCAGAAGGGTGCCGGGGAATTTCTTCCTGAAGGCGATGACTTTCTTGACCGGATAACTACCGAGAGCGTTGCCGTCGTCATCGGTCACCTCTATTTCCTGTCCCACCTCCACTGTTTCGCGCCAGATTTCATAGGGGAGGGTGACTGTCGGGTTATCGGGGTCCTTTCCAAAATCCACAAGGGTAATGGCCAGCCCCGGGCAAACGGCCACACAGGACATGCAGCCTTTGCAGAGGGACGGATCAGTCAGGTAGGGGAGTCCGGTAATTCTGTCCTCTTCGGTTCGGATGGCATGTTCCGGACATACGGAAGTACAGGGATTGCATGCTATCTCCTGGTAGCAATGGAAAATGGGCATCACTCCTGATGGCTGCTGGGAAGGCATCTTTATTGAAACAGCGCCGGGCTTGGATTTCAGAATCGCTGCTTTTTCCTCCCATTCCCGGGGAATGATTTCCCGGTATCGTCCAAGGGATTTGGCTATCCTGAGCCCCTCGATTTTCCCCGTGAACATTGCAGCGGAGGCCTCTGCGATTTCCTGGGCGTCTCCCGCCACAAAGGCGTCCATGCCCCACTCTCTGGCCTTCAGGTAGAACTCGTTGACCTCTGAAAGGCCGACGGCGATCAGTACCGTATCCACTGCAAAGGTCTTGTGCGACTCCGGGATTATGTTCCATTCTCCGTCCAGTTCCGCGATGGTAATGGACTCCACGTGGTCTTTTCCCTGGGCGGCGACGGCCGTATGGCTGGTGTAGAGGGGTACGCCCAACCGCTTGAGCTTATCGGCGTGTGCCTTGTAGCCGCCGACCTGGGGGAGGGCCTCGGCAAGGCCCACTACCTGGATACCGGCCTGGATTGCATGGTATCCGGCAATGAGCCCCACGTTGCCTCCTCCGACGATAAAAACTCGATCAGAGGTCCTTACCATGTCCCGGTTGACCAGGGTTTGAAATGCCCCTGCGCCGAAAATCCCGGGCAGGGTATTTCCGGGAAAAGAAAGCATCTTTTCCCGGGCCCCTGTCGCAACCAGGAGCCTTTTTGGCTGTATTTTCCGGTAGGTCTTGTCCGTGACGACGCCCACAATCCCGTCTGAGAAGACGCCGACGGCAGTGCTGTTGAGCCAGGTGCGGACAGATGCGAACTCTGCCAACGCCTCCGCGAGGAGCGATGCGATTTCAAATCCCCGGGTTCCCGCATGAGAATCCTCCACGGACCCGAAGAACTTGTGGGTCTGCAGGACAAGTTTCCCGCCGATCCTGTCCTTGTCATCAATGACGAGGGTATCCACTCTCAATCTCCCCAATTCAATAGCGGCAGAGAGACCCGCGGGCCCGGCGCCGATAATCAGGACGTCCACGTCGGTTACAGAAACCGGGCGGGGTTCCACCGGAGCATCTTGCGGAGGGAGTTCGGGAATTCCCTCGACACTTTCAACTATCATTCCGGGCCTTAGAGGAGTCATGCATGCCTTGACCGGGATCCTGTCGGCAATGACCAGGCATTGGGAGCATTGTCCGTTGGCACAGAAGAGACCCTGGGCGCTGCCGTCTTTCGGGTGATGACCGAAGATGTGGATGTTATTTGCAAAAAGGGCTGATGCTATGGTCTCATCCTTCAGCCCTGACAATTCTTCCCCGTTCCAGAAAAATTGGACCTTCTCCCTGTCGGGAATATCCAGGATGGGGTGTCGCGTGATCCTCCTGTCTGCCATTTCTACCTTGCCTTCTTTTCCATGTATGTGCTGAATTTTGCAACGTGTTTCTTTGTGAGGCAACGTGCTTCCTCTGCGTGTCCGCGCTTGACCGCTCCCACAATGTTCTGCAGGTCATTGCAGTTTTCCTGGAGCCGCCGGGCTTCCATCTCCAGGTGCGTTTCGTAATACGGGATGATATTTCCCTGCACGATCCGTTCAACAGACTCGTAAACAGGGTTCCCGGTGATCCGGGCCAGGGTCAAATGGATATTCTTGTCCACCTCAAGAAATTGTCCGGTAAATTCGGTTCCCTTCTCAGCATATTCCTGTGCCTTTTGAAGGAGGCCCTCCAAGCGCATGATGTCGTCGGGCTCCGCTCTTTGCGAGGCAAGGGCGGCAATGTCTCCTTCCACCTCTTCGCGGAATTCGGCCAGATGGCCGAGGGAGACCTTTTGGTGTCGGATCAGGAGTGCGAGGCTTTCAGCTACCTTATCCACTGAGGCGGGTTTTACGACCGCTCCACCCCCCACGCCGAGTTTGATCCCTATGAGGCCCTTTTGTTCCAGCACGCGGAGGGCTTCGCGGATGGTCCCTCTGCTCACCTGGAACATGGTTTTCAGATCCCGCTCGGAAGGCAGCGTGTCCCCTGCCTTCAGGGTTCCCGAAAGGATCTGTTCCTGGATCTGCTGCACCACATCCTGGAATACCCGATTCTGCTTGGCCGGTGAGAACATCATAGGAAACTTCCTGGGAAGAATAAGATCACGCACGGGTGATCGTTGTCAACAAAAAGGCAATTCCTTAATATTATAATGGTCTAACCATTTCCTCTCGCACTGTCAAGCAGATTTCGCAGACACCCTGAAGCATGAGAGAAGTGCAAAACGGAATTTCTCTTGACCCAGACGAATGCATTCTATAATATGTATCATTTTAGCAAGTTATCTTGAGGCTGCAGTGGAGGAATTATGAAACGACTACCGAAGATAAACACGGCTCTGCCCGGCCCCCGGGCATCCAAGCTCATAAAATTGGATGGAACCTACGTGTCTCCTTCTTACACACGTGGCTATCCCCTCGTGGCCGAAAGAGGGACCGGCGCATGGGTGGAAGATGTTGACGGAAACTCCTTCCTGGATTTTACGTCGGGTATCGCCGTCTGTGCTACGGGTCACTGCCATCCGGAGGTGGTGAAGGCCATCCGGCACCAGGCGGAAAAACTCCTGCACATGTCGGGGACCGACTTTTACTACACTTCCCAGATAGCACTTGCGGAGAAGCTTGCCCTGCTCGCGCCGGGAAATGACAGCAAGAAAGTCTATTTCGGGAACTCCGGGGCGGAAGCCGTGGAAGCCGCTCTGAAGCTTGCGCGCTGGCGTACAAACCGCGAGCTGAATCTGGCATTTTTCGGGGCCTTCCACGGGAGGACCATGGGTGCTTTATCCCTGACAGCGAGCAAGGCCATACAGAAAAGACATTACAACCCTCTGGTGCCCGGTATTACCCACGTGCCGTATGCTTACTGCTATCGTTGCGCCTATAATCTGCGGTATCCGAGTTGTGATCTCGCGTGTGTGCGATGGTTCGAGGATACCCTGTTCAGGACTACCATACCGCCCGAAGAGGTTGCCGCCATATTTGTGGAGCCGATTCAGGGAGAAGGCGGCTACATTGTCCCGCCGCCCGAGTTTCACAGGGAGCTCTACAAGACAGCCAGGAAATACGGTATTCTGTATGTGGTGGATGAGGTGCAATCGGGGATGGGACGGACCGGAAAGATGTTTGCCATGGAGCACTTCGAGGTGGACCCGGACATGATGACCCTGGCAAAGGGTATTGCCTCCGGTCTGCCCCTGGGGGCGCTTGTTGCCAAATCAGATATCATGGAATGGGAAGCAGGATCCCATGCTTCTACCTTTGGAGGCAATCCGGTCTCGTGCGAGGCGGCCATGAAGACCATAGAACTGCTGGAGCAGGGACTGGTGGAAAACGCCGCCACGCAAGGAGCATATCTGATTGAGGGTTTGAAGCAGCTCCAGAAGGAGTGGGAATGCATGGGAGATGTGCGCGGCAAGGGACTGATGGTTGCCGTTGAACTCGTGAAGGACCGGGAAACCAAAGAGCCGGCCAAGAGCTGGAGAAACGATATTATTATGGCCGCATTCAGAAAAGGCCTTCTGCTGCTCGGGTGCGGAGAAAACAGCATTCGCTTCTGTCCGGCGCTCATCGTGAATTCCCATGAGATCGACACGTGTCTTTCCATCTTCAGCGAAGCCGTGAAAGAAGTGGTAGCATCGTGATCAGGCCATTTCAGCGACAGTGCCCAAGCCCTTGATTTCCGCCCCGGCCAGGACTGCGCTTGCTGCCGCCGCGTCCTGGGCTGCCAGCCCGACTGATTTGAAGAAGGTTATCTCTTCCTGGTTTTGTCGGCCGGGGCTCTGACCGTTGACAATATCGCCCAACTCAGCATCGATATGAGCCCTGGACTTGATGATGTCGCCCGCCTCTGCCAGGCACGCTTCTCTTGAATCAACAATGACTCTGGCGCGTCTGACGGTATTTTCATCAATCTCCTGCATATCGGGAGTGAATGCCCCCACCCCGGTGACATGGGCTCCCGGCTCCAAGTCATTGCCATCAAAGATCGGGGTTGTACTGGTGGTCGCGGCAAGGACGATATCGGCAGCGTGAACGGCGTCGCGGATCGAGGAAGGAACAGTGACCTCAGGGGCACGGGGCCATGTTCGGATTTCCCCGGCCAGATCCTTTGCTCTTCCTTGATTGTGGTCCACCACGAACACTTTCTCAACGGGGCGCACAGTCATGGCCGCGCGCAACTGGGATCGACCCTGAACGCCGGCCCCAAAGAGGACCACTCTTCGTGCGTCTTTCCTGGAAAGCAAATCTGCAGCAAGGCCGCCTGCGGCTCCGGTACGGAGTGCAGTCAGGCTCTGCCCGTCCATGAACGCCACGGGCATTCCCGTGTCCGGGTCCAGGACAGTGACTATCGCGGTAACAGTGGGCAGGCCGATTTCCGGGTTTTTCCCGTATACAGAAACGATCTTGATGGCCAGGTCTCTGCTTTCCTGGAGGTAGGCAGGCATGAGGAGGGTCACCCCTTTTTCTGTGTGGAGTCCGGATCTGAGGGGCACCACTGCTTTGCCTGCGGAAAACTGGCCGAAAGCGGTCCTCATGACCTGGATGGCGTCTCGCATGGACAAGGCCGCATTGACGTCAGCGGCGGACAGGATTCTGATTTTCATTACGAACCTCCGGATTTCCCTTATCACATACTGTCCGGATAATAATGGCAAAAAAATCCCGGACGCGCAACATGCAAATGAATATGCCCAATCCCCCCAAACCCCCGATGTACCAGCCCGGAGCCTCGGAACGGAAGAAATGGCTTCTTCCCTGAGTCCTCGCAGGTGCAGATGATGCCTTGCCGGTGATCAGGGCAAACCTATTTGCGTTGACAATGCCAAAGCGCGATGGTAACTTACTTGCAAAAAACTCACTTGAGGAGGAGTGGTTATGGCAGTAAAGAGACTACAGAATTACATAAACGGAGAATGGGTCGATTCTACGACGAAAGAGTTTGTCGAGATAAAGAACCCGGCACGGGGAGAGCTCCTGTGTGAATGTCCCATGTCCACCAAGGCTGACCTGGATTTGGCGATGCAGGCTGCCCAGGATGCATATCCTGATTGGCGAAACACCCCACCGGTGGCAAGGGCCAGGTATCTTCACCGTCTCATTGAGGCGATGGAGGATAATTTCAATGAACTCAGTATCGTTCAGACAAGGGAGCATGGAAAGACCATCGATGAATCGCGAGGGGAGACCAGGCGAGGCATCGAGATGGTGGAAGTGGCGTCAGGGATCCCGACCACCATGCAGGGATTCAACCTGGAAGATATTGCCCACGGGATTGATGAGTATGCGATTCATCAGCCTCTGGGCGTTTTTTCCTGCATCGCTCCCTTCAATTTCCCGTTCATGGTTCCCCTGTGGTTCCTTCCGTTTGCCATTGCCTGCGGAAATACCTTTGTGGTGAAGCCGTCTCCCAGGACACCCATGAGCCAGACGGAACTATTCAAGATGCTGGATGAGGCAGGTCTCCCGCCGGGCGTGGTCAACATGGTCAACGGGGGGGCCGAGGTCGCCGATGGGTTTATGGAACACCCGGATATGAAGGGGGTGACCTTTGTGGGGTCCACCCCGGTTGCACGGCATATATACGGGAAATGCGGTGAGAACGGCAAACGCGTCATCGCCCAGGCAGGCGCCAAGAATTTCATCGTGATCATGCCGGATGCGGAGATCGACAAGGCTATGGTAAGCCTTATCTCCTCGTTTTTTGGAAACGCCGGCCAGAGATGCCTTTCAGGAGCCAACCTGCTGGTGGTCGGCGATGACAATGTGTACCGGAGAATCGTCGATAAGTTCGTGGAAGCAGCTGCGGCCATCAAGGTCGGAGACGGACTTGACGAATCGGTCCAGATGGGCCCTATCCAGAACGCTGAATCAAAACATCGGATCGTGGGGATGATTGAAAAGGGCGTTGCCGAAGGCGCCAAGCTGACCCTTGACGGAAGAAAGCTGAACCTGGTTGGGAATCCGCCGAAGGACTGTTTCCTGAACCCTTCGGTTTTTGAGAATGTCACCTTGGACATGAGCCTGGCCCGGGAGGAAATCTTCGGCCCGGTTGCCAGCGTGCTCCGTGCCGGTGATCTGGATGAAGCGATAGACATGATCCATGCGATACCATACGGCAATTCCTCGGCTATCTTTACAAACAACGGCAAATGGGCACGGCAGTTCCAGCACGACGTGATTGCCGGCAACGTGGGCATCAACGTAGGTATTGTGGCGCCCATGGCCTTTTTCCCCTTTGGCGGGATGAAGGATTCCTTTTTCGGAATTCTTCACGGTCAGGGCAAAGACGTTGTTCGGTTCTTCACCGAATCAAAGATAGTCATTTCAAGGTGGTTCTGATGAGATTGAATACCATGGCAGCAGTGATGAGCTTTGTCTCCAGGCTGGAAGGTGATTCCGCATCATTCTATGAAGGTTGCGCAGAGAGGTACCCTGATTTGAAGGATACTTTTCTTTCCTGGAGCAAAGAGAACAGGAAATTTGAGAAAAACGTAAAACGGACCTATTTCGGGGTCATTACCGATACGATCGAGTCCAATTACGCCTTTGAGGGGCTCGAAACGGATGATTATGCCTTTGAGACGACCGTTCCGGAGAATGCCGGCAAGGCCATTGAGAAGGCACGTGAAATGGAGGCCAGGATCAGGGCCTTCTATGTCAAGGCGGCCGAACTGTCAGAAGGCCTGATGGCCGATATCCCGCGACTCTTTAAGCAGATAGCAAGGAAAAGAGAGGATCGGCGCCTTCCCGCATAACCTGTCCGGGTATTCCGGGCCGGTCGAGCATACTCGTCGGCCGGCCCGGGTCCCGGGCATTCCTTTAGCCTTTCAAAAGAGATTGACCAACGCCACTCCGACAACGACGGGGGCCGCTCCGAGTGCCTTTAAGGGGCCCGGGGAGGGGTGTGAGCGCATGCTTATGATTCATCCAATGAGCATTGCTAAAAAAGCCAAAGATTCGGACAACGGACTTGACACGGCGCTCGGTTTTTGCAATAGTCCGTCAGTGCATTCCAGAGTCCTTTGGCTCCGAAGCGTCATAATGCCCAGTTCAATGTGTCCTCATTGTCATTTTTTGAATTGCAAGTCTTGATAAGCTTTAGCCGTGTTGTTTTGCGACCTTGTTGAGAAAGTCCCGCCCGACAAGAGACGGGTAGCGGACCGGAAAAGCGATTGCGCGGTACTTGGAAAACCCTTGATGTGTTCGGCGGAATCAAGTTTGGCAAGAACAAATTAGAGGAGGAGCGCGTATGGACATTATCAGAGAGGTGGATGGCAGATTTGAGCTGACCCAGGAGCTTCCACGGAGCCAGTTCTACAACAAGGACCTTGCCCCGGTTCCCATGGAGAAAAGAACCTGGGGGTACTATGAGTATTTTGCCATGTGGGTGGGCATGAGCGTCTGCGTACCTACGTGGATGCTCGGGGCAAGCATGATTGCGGCCGGTTTTGACTGGGTCACGACCATCTTTACCATTTTTCTGGGCAACGTTATCGTACTGATCCCTATGATTCTGGACTCCTTTGCCGGGGCCAAGTACGGCATCCCTTTCCCGGTGTTTTTGCGGTCGGCTTTCGGTCTTTTCGGGGCAAACATTCCGGCCCTGCTGCGCGGCATTATCGCATGCGGCTGGTTCGGCATCCAGACCATGATTATGGCCTACGCAATCGATGGGATTCTGATGAAGCTTGCGCCGTCTTACGGGAACCTGAAGGGTACCGTGGCATTTTTCGGTCTTCCGAGTCATGTGGTCCTATCTTTTCTGATGTCATGGTTGGTGACCGTCATTATTTGTTATCTTTCCCCCCCCTGGAAGGCCTCGCCTGGAATCCGGTGGCTCAATAATCTGGCCTCCCCGATCCTCCTTTTCATCGGCATCATGCTCCTGTTCTGGGGAGTATCCAAGGCCGGTGGATGGGGCCCCATCCTCAACCAGCACCGCACTGCATCCTGGTCGAAATGGCCGGCTTTTCTTACCGCCATGGTGGCCTACTGGTCGACACTGGCCCTGAACATCCCGGACCTGACGAGGTTTGCCAAGAGCCAGAAGGTGCAGTACCTGGGGCAAGCCTTAGGCCTGCCGCCGACCATGACGGCCTATTCGTTTTTCGGCGTGGCAGTCACCTCGGCCACCGTTATTATCTACGGCTCGGCTATCTGGGACCCGGTAAAACTGATGATCAAGACGGGCAGTCCCTTTTATATTTTCGTCGGTCTGGTCTTCGTAATCCTGGCCACCCTGACCACGAACATCACGGCCAACATGGTCGCGCCCATCAACGACTTCATGAACCTGATACCCAAATACCTCAACTGGGAACGAACCACCATCGTCATTGCCTTGATCGGCGTGCTCATGCAGCCCTGGCGGTTCCTGGCGGATCCCAAGGCGTACATCTGGACGTGGTTGCTGGGATACGGCGCCTTCACAGGAGGAATTGCAGGCGTGATCATCAGCGACTACTGGATTGTAAGAAGGCAAAAGCTCAAGTTGCATGACATCTACATCAGGGAGGGATATTATAACTTTGCTGCCGGCAGGACCAGCTGGGTGGCGGTAATTTACGCCGTTATTCTGTTGGTGGCCACGATTTTGCTCTGGAACGCCGGTGCAATCCTCGGGACGGGGTGGCCTGCCACGCTCACCGCGCTGGTGCTGGTGCTGGGGCTGGTTGCCGGTATTTACCTGTATATCAGTAAAACCAAAGGGGTGAATTTTGCCGGAGTGCTCGCCTTGTTTACCGGCGTCGTGGGCTCGCTCGTGCTTGCCAAGTACAGCGCGGCCCTGTCGCAGTGGACCTGGTTTACCGGCGCGATCGTCGGCTTCCTCGCCTACTGGATATTGTACAGCGGATGGTATGGGAAGCATTTTCCAGCCGTTCCGGAATGATTTGCTGCCTGATTGTCGAGGTTTTGAATGAACCCATACGTGGGGATTTTCCTCATTATGGTTTGCTTTGGAACGTTTCACACCCTGACAGCCAGGCAGAGCATCAAATCGGCCATTTGCTCAGGAACGGGCATTGGCCATTCAACATACACGATAGTACGATCGTCGACATCGTTCTCTCTGCTGCTTCTATCGCTGGTGGCACTGTTTAGGGATGCCGAAACCACCCGGGCGCTTTTCAGCCCGATCCTCGGGTTGCCGGCCATCGTGCCGTCGATGTTTGCATTCTGGATTGCCGGAATGGCACTGGGGCAGGTAGCGAAAGACCGCCGCCTGCCCCAGTTTTTCGGTGTGAAGGAATATCCGAAGCTGTTTTTCTACTCAGGCGCCTACAGCATATGCCGTCATCCCATGTACGCGGGATGGCTCATTGCAAGCTGGGGGATTCTTCTGAGCAAACCCTATCTGCTTACCGTGATTTACAACGCTCTCATTACGCTATTCGTCGTGTATGAATCCCTGCAGGAGGAAAAGCGGATGACCGAATTGTTTGGAGACAGGTATTTGAATTACAAGAAGAATGTTCCGTTTCTGATCCCGTATGGATTTTTGAAAAACCCGGATCGGGCGATTACCGGGAAATGACCCGGCCTGGGATCATTTCCCGCGTTTTGCCTGAATTTCTCTGAATCCTACAAGCGAAAAGGCTTGCGCTTGAGGAAACTGCCGGTCCCCGGTTTTCCCAAGAATTTCCCGTCGTTCACGATAACCTGCCCTTTTGAAAGCACGACCTTCGGCATTCCCTTCCCTTTGAAGCCTTCGTACGGGGTGTAATCGACATGCTGGTGGTGGGTCTTTGCGCTGATTTTAAAAGGTGCTTTCGGATCGAACAGGACCAGGTCCGCGTCGCTGCCCACGGCCAGGGTACCCTTCCGGGGAAAGAGGCCAAACAGTCTGGCCGGGGCCGTGGAAACCAGTTCCACGAATCGATTGAGCCCGATGCGCCTTTTGTTGACGCCCTCATGGAAAAGCAGCATGATCCGGTGTTCTATCCCGGGGGCGCCGTTCGGAATCAGCGCGAAGTTCTTCTTTCCCTTGTCTTTTTGACCCTTGAAATTGAAGGGGCAGTGATCCGTGGAAACCACCTGCAGGTCGTTGTAGGCCAGTCCTTTCCATAATGCATCCCAGTTGGATTTATCACGGAGCGGCGGAGACATGACATACTTGGCGCCCTGGAAACCGGGTTCAAGATAGTTTTGGTACGATTTCAGGAGATACTGGGGACAGGTCTCCGCCAGGACCGGGTATCCCGCATTCCTTGCCTCCTTGACCTTCGCAAGGGCCTCTTTGCAGGTGAGGTGTACGATGTAGATGGGTGCGCCGGCCATCTGGGCGATGGCTATTCCCCGGCCCGTGGCCTCGGCCTCAGCCTCGGGCGGGCGGCTCAGCGCATGGTACTTCGGCTCTGTCTTTCCCTGTGCCAGGAGATCATTGATCAGGATGTCCAGGACGTCCCCGTTTTCGGCATGGATCATGACCAGCGCGCCCGCTTTCTTCGTTTTCTGGAGAATTCTGTACAGAGCCCCATCGTCGATCATGAGGGAACCCTTGTACGCGAGAAAGCACTTGAAACTGGGAACCCCCGAAGCGACCATTTCCGGGATCTCATTCATGACCTTGTCCGTGAGGTCGGTGATGGCCACGTGGAAGCCGTAGTCGATGACGGCCTTTTTGCCGGCCTTTTCCATCCAGGTGTCCAGCGTGCTCTTAAGGCTCATCCCTTTGCCCTGGATGGCGAAATCAACCAGGGACGTGGTGCCGCCGAATGCGGCCGCAATGGTGCCTGTTTCAAAGTCATCGGAGGAAAAGCTGCCCATGAAAGGCATGTCCAGGTGCGTGTGGATGTCGATCCCTCCCGGCATCACATAGAGGCCCTTGGCATCGAGCACATCTCCGGCGGGTTCCTTGATGCTTCTTGCGATTTGAGCGATCTTGCCGTTCTTGATTCCCACGTCCGCCCGGTACGTGTCAGTGGCTGTGACGATTGTCCCGTTTACAATCTTGTATTCCATGATTTCCTCCTTTCAAGAAGACCCTGCATCAAGTGACAAGATCCTGTGATCAGAAAAAAACCCCTGAAAGCCGGGTCATGATTTCGGTCCCATGGTGATACAACCGGGAACCGGACACACCTGCATGCAGAGTGAGCAGCCGGAGCAGAGCTTTTCCGTGACTTTGTATACCTTGTCGGTTCCCCTGGTCACGGCCTGGTAGCCGCCATCCCTGCAGGAGATCAAGCAGGCATCGCACTGGATACAGCTGCCGTTGTCTACATGGGCAACAAGCCTGGACTTCGTGTCAAGTTTTCCCAAAGGCACGAGTTTTTCGAGTGAGACGCCGCACATATCGGAGATCCGGGAGAATCCCTTCCTCTTCATAAATCCCGCCAGGCCCTCCAGCAGGGTGTCAATGACGGCATATCCATGGATCATGACGGCTGTACAGACCTGGAGGGTGGATGCACCGAGGAGAATGAATTCCGCGGCATCCTCCCAGGTGGTGATCCCGCCTATTCCTGAGATGGGAGCCCCTGTTGCTTCGGCAACTGACGCAACGGCCCTCAGGGCGATGGGTTTAACGGCCGGTCCAGAGAGTCCGCCCTGGGTGGAATAGCCGAAAACGCTCGGAAGGGGAACCAGTGTTT
>CAZONI010000057.1:0-23990 GCA_964581175.1 uncultured Desulfobacteraceae bacterium | reverse complement strand
CCTTGAAGGTACTGAAAGCATCCATACCCTCGTCCTGGGACAGACGATCACCGGGGTCCCGGCCTTCAAGTAGTTCCGCTCCAGAACTCGCTGCCTTCCACGGGTTACTCGGGCTTGAACACGCCCCCTTTCGGATGCCAGACACCGCCCTTGTCGTAGCGAACGGCCTGGAAGCACTCAACAAGGTCGCCGATTTTCACCTGTTTTCTGAGGCCGGCAACCTTGATGCCGACCTGGTCATGCGCCTTCGCCGCTTGCACCGGGTTGTTCTCGATCTGGAGGGACTCGATTTTTCCGGTGTAGATCGGACCCATGGCGGAAATCACCCGGAAATTCTTTCCCAGGGACAGGATTCCCTCCAGGACTTCGCAGCCGAGGATGATCCCCTTGGACGTCTTGAACAAGGCGATAACCCTCGCTTTTCCGGTACTCTTCTCGTCCTTCTCTTCACGGGGACCAAGGGCGGCAGCGATATTCTGCAGGTCGCGGGTCAGTTGATAGATAACGTCATATAGACGAATCTCGATGCCCTGGGCCCTGGACTGCTCTTCGATCTTCTGTCCTATGCCCACATTGAACCCGACTATGAGCATTCCGGCCGTACCGGCGATAAGCAAGTCGGATTTCGAGACCTCCCCCACGCCCGAGTGGATCACCTTCAATTCGACACCGGGTGTCCGGATGTACTGGAGACTCGAGCGCACAGCCTCTTCACTTCCGACCGAATCGCATTTGAGCACGATTTCGAGGACGCTTTTTTTTTCTTTTTCCAATTTCCCGTCCTGCAGACGCGATGAATGATTTTGTCTTCGCTCCTTCGGAAATGCGCTCGATCCTCTCGAATTCATCCCCTGTGCGCGTTCCGGGGAAAAGCAGCGGGTGACGGTAAGGTAAAGTGATAAGGAGTCATTTTTTATTTAACAAAGTATAGTCGAAAGGACGCACTGGATCAAGCAAAATCCCGGCAATGTGCCGGCGCGGCCAAGGCATGCACCAAGAAAATACATGGTTTTCGAATAGGGGATACGGTGTTGAACCCATAGGCTTTTTGAATTCAGCCGGGATATGCTGGTAATGCTAAGAATCGGTTCGAGAACGACATGAGGAACTGAAAGAAACGGTCATGCAATCGGAGAGAAAGGATGTTTCCCCGTGTTTCGTAAAGAGATTCGTGAGCTGATCTGGGCCCTTATCCTCCTGTCTTTCGGGGGCCTGCTATTGCACCTCCGTATCCACCCGCCGTCGGAAAGCCTCTTTTACTGGATTCCATTCCTCTTCGCATTGATGAACACGCTGGTTATTCCGTTCCTGTTCAACCGGCGCGAGACGGTGGCGTATGCTTACCTTTTTACCTGGGCCACGGTCATAGCAGGAACAGTGGGGATGGCCTATTTTTCCATCACCACCTGGAATCTGCCGGTCACGGCGATCAACGTCATATTGAAATCCATGCTCCCGGACATCATCATGCTCTGGAGCAAGATCTTTCTGGCCCATAAGATCCTGCGCTTTCACTGGCCAGACGGCGTGACAACGAAGTGGGAAGGGGGGTGCACGGAATGAGCGAAAAGAAAGATCGTGCCGTCCTCATGTCGCCCCTTGGCCGTCTGACTTGGGGGATCGTTATTGCAGGGTTAGCCGTCTGCGTTTTGGGGGTTGCAACGCTGACGGTTTTTGAAAGCCGCAATGCGCAGCCCGGGCATGAACAGCAGGCTCAAGGGAAGCCGACCGTTGCCTCTCAGAAACCCGAGCCGTGGTCTAAGACGACGGGCAGGGCGTTTGGGGTTCTGGCCGCCACGCTTCTCTTCTTCCAGTTCGGTTTGAGTTCGAAACCGAAACCCCTGGATCGCGTCTTCGGTTTGCACCGCGCGCTCTACTTCCACCGGATTCTGGGGCCTTCCCTGGTGATTCTGGCCTCGCTTCACCCCTTGTTCATGTTGGCCTCCGACCCTGCGGGAATCGGTCCCTTGCGCCTTGCCATCTGGCCCAAGCTCCTTGGGATACTTCTTTTGATCGGCCTGTGGACGGGAGTATGCGTTGCCCTGTGGCGAAGGTTTTTGGCCGTTCCCTATCAGAAATGGTACCGTATGCATCAATTCGCAATGTTCAGCGCGGTGGGAATCTTCACGCTTCACGCGTGGAATGTGACCGACGACTTTCACCGGGGCTGGCCGCTCTATGGCCTTAGTGCAGCCGTTTTGCTGTATGCGGCCCTATTCGCCTGGAAGCTCATTCTCAATCCCATGTTTCTCAGTAAGCGGCTGTATACAGTGACGAAGATCGACTCCGCCGGAAAGGACACCCACACGGTGGAGCTGGTCCCCGGCGAAGGAGAAATGTTCCCTTACGCACCCGGTCAATTCGCCTTCGTGACTTTCTTTTCTGAAGGGCTGCCGGTGGAACGGCATCACTGGACCCTCTCCTCGAGCCCAACGAGACGGAAAGGCTGCATGTTCACCATAAAGTGCAGTGGCGACTTCACTGCTCTTGTCGGCCGGCTCAAGGCAGGGGACCGGGCCGCTGTCGATGGTCCGTACGGGCTGTTCAGCCATCTTGCTCATCACCTGGATGCTGAAACGGAGATGGTCATGGTCGCCGGCGGAATCGGTATAACGCCCATGCTCAGCATGCTCCGCTATATGGCAGATACGGATGATCACCGGAAGGTGACCCTGGTCTGGAGCAACCGGACCGAGGGGCAGATTCTGTGCCGCGAGGAGTTGGACGGAATGAAAAGAACACACCCTGAGCTGGCGATTCACCATGTTCTGACCCGTGCGGAGGGATTCCAGGGGCAAACGGGTCGTCTAACCCTCCAGACGCTCAAAGAACTCCTTGCGGGATGCAATCGTGGCGCAGCCGTTTTCGTCTGTGGTCCGCCGCCCATGATGGACGAAGTCTGCAGGGATATGAGAGGGCTCGGTTTCAAAAGGTCTCATATTTACAAGGAGAAGTTCTCCTATTAATCGCGTGTGATACAAGGTTTCTCGGGACAAAGACGGCCGCTTGAAGGGGCGCAGCACGGCTCACCAAAGGAGGGAGACATGGATTGCACCCGCCGGGATTTCTTACGAAATGCAGGCGCCGCAGCATTAGGGCTTGGATTCGGGGTATCCGTCTTCCCGGGAATCTACCAGTATGCTCAGGCTCAGTCAAAAACTCCGAAGCATGATCTTTACATGAAAGGTACCATAGACTTCAAGGGCTTCATCGCAAAGGAAGTCACACCGAACGATGAGTTTTACATTACGGCCTATTCCTCAACGGTCCCGGAAATTAACCCGGATAAATTCCGCCTCAGGATTGAGGGTCTGGTTGATAATCCGTTTGCTCTGAGCCTTAAAGAACTGCAATCCATGCAGGACAAGCAGGAATACGTTACCCTTGAGTGCATCGGCAATCCTGTCGGCGGAAATGCCATCAGCAATGCGTTTTGGAAAGGGGTTACCCTCAAGAAGGTTCTCGAAAAAGCGAACCCTAAACCAGGCATCGTCAAAGCGGCCTTTTTTGCGGCCGAAGGCTACAGCGATTCCATCCCCTATGAACTCGCCCTCTCCGAAGAGGTATTCCTGGCTTTCAGCATGAATGGGGAGCCTTTGCCCCCGAAGCACGGGTACCCGTTGCGGGCTATCGTCCCGGGGATATTCGGCATGAAAAACGTCAAATGGCTGTCTAAAATCGAGCTGGTAAATTACGATTTCAAAGGATACTGGGAAAAAGAGGGTTGGTCGGATGAAGCGGTTATACCTTTGATGTCGGAGATCCTCATGCCCATGGACGGCAAACGCATATCTTATGGACACTATGTGATCGGGGGCATCGCTTTCGGCGGAAGGCACGGCGTCAGCCGCGTCCAGGTCGCCATCGATGGAGAGGATTGGCAGGAGACCGAACTGAAGACGCCCCTTTCCAAATGGGCCTGGAGGCTGTGGCGATATGACTGGACCCCCGGCCGGGAAGGGGACTTTTCCATTCGGGTGCGGGCCTATGACCGCTCCGGAGAGGTGCAGGAATCGGCTTCTCTTCTGGGAAGGCTGCTGAGCAGAACGTATCCCGACGGAGCCAGGGGAATCGAGTCCATTGAAGTAACCGTGAAAAAATGATCATCTACCGGTGGGACGATATTGCATCAAAAGTTCAAATCCGCGAAGGAGAAAGGAAACTCGGGGAAACTGTCCGGTTCCTGCGCCCCGATGAGGGGATGGAGGATCTGCCTGTCTACCTCGCAAGAGGCGTAAAATATGCACTGATCGGCATTCCTGAATCCGTCGGCGCTGTGGCGAACTTCGGCCGATGCTGCACCGACCATGCCTGGACGGCCTTTCTTCAGGCCTTTCTCAACATGCAGGACAATCGCTTTTTGCGAGGGGATAATATCCTGTGCCTTGGGCATGTCGATGTGCATTCCCTCAACGAAGAAGTTCGCAAGACAAACGAGGTGGATGCGTTGAGAGCCCTGTGCGCCCGCCTGGATGAAAAGGTTTATCCTGTTATCCGTGCAGTAGCAAAGACCGGGCTCATCCCTATTGTCGTCGGCGGAGGTCACAACAATGCCTTTCCGATCCTCAAAGGGGTTGCAGCAGTGCAACCCGAAACAACAGGGATACAATGTGTCAACTGCGACCCCCACGCCGACTTCAGGCCCCTTGAAGGCCGGCACAGCGGGAACGCATTTTCCTATGCGTACCGGGAGGGGTTTCTGAAGCGATATTTTGTTTTGGGGCTGCACGAAAACTTCAATTCGGATTATATCATTGAACAGCTCGAAGGGAATCCGGATATCTCCTACAGCAGGTTCGATTTGAACGCGGACATCACCGGGCATATTCAGAAAGCGCTCTCCTTTCTCGCCCAGTCCGATTTGCCGGTGGGCATCGAACTGGACATGGACAGCCTTATCGATATGCCGTCGAGTGCCGTGACGCCCAGTGGATTCCGTGTGGAGGAGGCGAGACAGTACGTCCGTACTGTGGCCGCGGAGTCAAATCCGGTTTGTCTCCACCTTCCGGAAGGCGCTCCGACCCCGGGCACTCCGGAAATGGTCAAAGTCGGAAAAACGCTGGCCTACCTGACGGCAGACTTTATGAAAGCGTGCAATCAGAAAAAGTAGTGCCCATCCATAAACAGATTTTTGGCACTAGGGAGTTTCCAATCTTGATTCAGAGCAGGAGAAAATAGGTGCGATGGCTTCTCAGAAGCCCACAGTGTGTCAGGTCTGCGGGTGCAACTGCGGCCTGCTCGTTACCCTTGAGAAAGGAAGGATCATCAAGGTGGAAGGCGATCCCGAAAGTCCCCAGAACCGGGGAGGCCTCTGTGTCAAGGGAAAGCTTTCGACGCGGGTGCTTTATGCCCCGGATCGGATCACGGAGCCCCTGATCAAGCAGCGCGGCCGGAACGGATTTACCCCCATCGGGTGGGATGAGGCCCTTGCTGAAATCGCCGGGCGGCTTCATCGCATAAAGGAAGAATACGGCCCTGAGTCACTCGCCGTGTATCGGGGACGATCCAGTCGGTTTATCGACCGGGCATTCACGGGCGCCTTTGCGCGTCTCTACGGCACGCCTAATGTCACCGGGGTTTGGACCTTCTGCGTCGGTCCAAAGGTAATCGGGTACAGGGCCACCTTCGGCGCGCCGGAATTTCCCATGTGCGATTTCAGACAGGCAAAGCTGATTCTTCTCTGGGGCACCAATCCGGCCTACACCCGCATGCATCGCTATTTCGGACTCCCCGCGGACATCAGGGCCGCCGTGAAAAGCGGGGCCGAACTGGTAGTTATCGACCCCAGATATCACCGTTTTGCCCGGGAAGCAACCCTGCATCTCCCCATCACTCCCGGCACCGACACCTATCTCATCCTTTCCCTGGTTAAAATCCTGGTCCATCGCGGGTGGGTCGACAGACAATACGTAGAGGCACATACTTCGGGCTACGACCGTCTCTGCCGGTCTCTTGGGGACGTGGACCTTGCGGAGGCGGCCCGGAAAACCGGTGTTTCACTCGAATCCATGGAAGACCTGGCCCGAAAGCTGGGAACCGTCAAGCCCGCTTCCATCGACCGCCGGGAAGGCGCCATTCATGTTGCCAACGGCACCCAGGTGAATCGCGCGCTGGCCATACTGACCGCCGTCACGGGCAATGCCGATGTGCCCGGGGGACTGACCTTCAATTCCCTCCCTTCATGGAATTCCTCGCTGGGGATAGAGGGACATGTGGATGCGCCTTCCCTCTGGACCGGGCCCTTTCCGTTGACAGCAGACGGTTCCCAAACGCTCACGGGAGCCATCCTGGAAGGAAGGCCCTATCCGATAAAGGCGATGATTACCATCGCCGGCAACCCGGTCTCTTCCTTTCCCCACACAGCGAGGACTGTTGCGGCTCTCAGGAAACTCGACTTCCTGGTGGTCAATGACCTTTTCATGACCGAGACGGCCCGGGAGGCGGATCTGGTGCTTCCCGGCGCCACTTTCTACGAGAAAGGAGAGTTTCATTCCGACCCGTTGAAGGTGGGGCAGTGGATCCAGACCACTGAACCCGTGGTCTCTCCCGTCGGGCAGGCAAGACCGGAATGGCGCGTTATGGCCCGGCTTGCCGAACTGATGGGTTTCCCCGAGCTTTCCGGATTTGCCGATGAGGATCAGGTCCTGGCCCGGGTCTTCCATGACTCGGGCCGATTTGATCTGGACCCCGCATCCATGCGGAGAGGCATGCTCCTCAGTCCCATGATTTACGGGACGCTCCTGAAAAATGGGTTCAACACCCCTTCGGGCAAGATCGAACTCTATTCCTCCCTGTTATCACAAAATGGCTACCCGCCTCTCCCCGCAGCCGAGGATGTCTGCCCTTGCGACGCCCGATATCCCTACCGTCTCATCACAGGGAGCAGGGTGGAGGCCTTTGATCATTCCCAACACCGGAACGTTCCGGAACTTCTCAAGCTCTGTCCGACTCCGACGGCTGAAATTCCGCTGCGGATAGCGGATGATCTGGGGCTCTCCGAAGGAGACGTTGCTGCAATTGAAACAAAATGGGGCAGGGTGACAATGAGGATTGCGGTTGTTGAAGGAATGAACGCGACGGCTGTTTCCATCCCCCACGGCTGGCCGGGAGAATCAAACGCCAACCGTCTTATCGGCGATGAAGTGCGGGACCCCGTCGCGGGAACTCCGGCTTACAAGGCCGTTCCCTGCCGGGTGGTGAGAGTTCCGGTCTAATGGGCTTCCCAAGCCTCAGGCGGACCTTTATTGAATTTCTGAAACTCACGGTATTGTTCTGACGTTCCTTGAAATCCGTGACGATCGCCGTAGTAATACCCGGCGGGAGCACAGCCGAGCGCCGCCAGGGCGACGAACAGGAAAATTGACAAAACCATATTTCTACCGGTCATCCTTGATCACCTCCTTTCCTGCTGACCAATCGGGCTCTCTTTCTCCTCAAAGTTAAGAACGAAAAGAAAATATTCCATAGTGATTCAGTTGGAACGAAGGCCGAGGCTTCACGAAAAGAAGCGGATTCTTAGAAAACGGGCAAACCTGACGATTTTTGGCCGTGAGTATGCTTCGCGACCAGCATGTTTCCCTGCATTCCCGGAAAAAGCGCTTTTGACCGGAATTGACCGAAGATGACGCCGGCGGGTCGGTTGGCATCTCCATGCTTTCGCCGGTCACAAAATCCGGACATCAAATGAATCCCATTAAACCTTTCCTTGCTTTTTGGGTGTCGAAACGCGCATGATTACAAAGGGTGTGTCCACTCGGTGGTGAATGCCGGCAGACCTCTTTCGTGCGAACAGAGCGTCACTTCTTCCTCCGGCAGGGACCTGTTGGTCGCAATTTGATGCGCATCCGGAAATGAGCGGACTTGGAAACGATCATCCACCACTTTTTCAGAAGGAGGCATTATGGACTTCACGATTCCTGAAAATCTGGCTGAAGAAATTCAAGATTTTGACGCTTTTCTCGACGGACATTTACGGCCGAAGCTCGCTGCCTGGTATGACGAAGGGGCTGTCCCCCGTTCATTCCATCTCGCCATGGGCGAAGGAGGCTGGCTGGGGTATGAGTTCAAGGAGAATCGCCTGAACAAGTTTTCCGCCCTGAGGGGCGCCCTGGTGGCGGAGCACATCGCCGCTCTCTCTCCAGGCGTGGCAGTGGCTACGCTGGCACACGTGGACTTGGGGTTGATTGGGCTCTGGCTCTTCGGCTCCGACCGGCTGAAGCGGAGATATGGTGAACCGGGCACGAGGGGAGAGACGTTACTGTGCCTGGGGAACACTGAATCCGGCGCCGGAAGCGACGTGGCGGGAATTTCAATGAGTGCGGAAAAGGTCGAAGGCGGCTGGCTGCTCAATGGGACAAAGGCCTATGTCACCAACGGGTTCATCAGCGACATGGCTATCTTCACAGCGGTTTCAGATCCGCAGGCGCCGAGAAACAACCGGTTGTCCATGTATCTCGTGGATCTGAATGAAAAAGGCATCACCAGGAAGAAGTTGCGAAAACAGGTCTGGATACCATCCGACCTCACCCGAATAAGGCTTGAAAACGTATTTGTCCCTGAGGATCACCTTCTCGGAAAACGAGGCCGCGGCCTCCAGCAGGTATTGACTATCTTCACCCACAGCCGGGTGCCCATCACCGCTCTCACGCTGGGAACTGCGCGTGGCGCCTTTGAGGCTGCCCTGGATCACGCCCAGAGGAGGAAGATATTCGGCAGGAGCATTCTGCAATTCCAAGGCAAAGATTTTGAAATCGCCGATTTTTATGCCAGGATGGAGTCGACGCGGCTCATGCTCTGGAAAGCCTGCTTGGCCATGGACAGGCATGAGGACTTCCGCCTGGAAGCGTCCATGGCGAAATATCTGGCCGTCATGGTCGCGAGGGAGGTGACGACCTGGGCAGCTGACCTTTTCGGCGCGGCATCCGTGATGTTGGAACACCCCATACACAAGTTTCCCATGGACGCGTGGGCCTCTTCGTTGGGAGAAGGGACGCAAGACGTGCAGAAGCTGGTGATATTCCGCGAGGTCATGAAAAGGTACGGAAAAGAAGTCCCCGCCGGTTAGTTTTGGCTAAGCACTCCACCGCTGGTGGAGGACCCGGAAAGATTCTCCTCATCCGGGGACCAAAGAAAATGCTGCTCAGGGAGGAAAAGGCTTCCTTCCTGAGCCTCCTTCGGGTGGGCTCCCTGATGCCTCCCGCTCTGCGGGAGGAGGCTCACTTCGCGCCTCCTCGCATTTTTACCTTGACTTAGGGCCGAAATGTGGTAGTATGTAACCTCCATCAAAGAATCATATCGCACAACGACGTGCATATAGCATTGTGACTGTGGGTGAAGACAAAGGCGTTTATATCCATTGTTTCCGGATAAACGCCTTTTTTGTTATCCGGCTTCCACCCACAAGCGACTGCTTCTCACAATCCCCCGCCTGTGGCGGGTCAGGTCAGCGTCGATCTGCGGGATCACTGTTCCCGCGCCCATGTGTGCGGCACGCGTAATCCCTTTCTTCGCACTGCTTCGCGATGACGATGTCCAACTGCATTGAAGCGGGTTCCCGGAAGCCTTGGTCTTGCAAAAAACTGCCTCACTTCCGAATTGGAAACCCGCGGGCGCCCAGGATTTATTTCTGAGCGGGACTGTCTTCCATTCTTGCCCGAAAGGATCTCTGCCGACATGAATGAACACGAAAAGCCAACCCTCGCCCTTTTCTACTGCCAGAACGTGCCCCAAAGCGGTGAAATGGAACGGCGGACCCTGGAAGAAAAATATGGCGGCTCGATTCGCTTTTTTCCAATCCCCTGCAGCGGCAGGCTGGAGCCGATTCATCTGCTGAAGGGTCTGGAGGAATTCGCAGACGCCGCCTACGTCATCACCTGTCCGGACGGGGCGTGCAAATACTTTGAAGGAAACCGGCGGGCAAGGAAGAGGGTAGAGCATACCAGGGCGATTATCAGGAGCATCGGTCTCGAGGGAGAGAGGCTCGGGATTGTTGTGGGCTCCCCGGACGAGACGGAGACCCTTGCACATCAGGCTGAGCGTCTCGCTGACAGAGTCTCTGCTCTGCCGCCGTCTCCTGTGCACGTCGGCAAATAACTGAGCGTGATCCGAGATGTGCCCGGCAGCTTCTGATCTGATGGAGGAGAATTAGTGCACGTGTCCCTAAATACGATATCGTATCCGAATTGGACAATTTCTTGTCACCGCAAAGCCGCAAAGTTCGCAAAGGAACTGATTTTTTCCCTTTCCGCTGAGACGCCGGAAAGGGAAAAGAGAGCTTCACGGGATAACATTACCGCGTGCTTCCCTGTGTTTAGAATCGCAGCTGTTTTTCTTTTGCCGTCCTCTCAACGGCAAAAGAAATAGTAGTCAGCTTTGCGCTCTCTGCGTCTTTAGCGAAGCGGGCGGTGAAATTCCAAGAAGAATACGTCATCGAACTTATGAATAGAAGTACTTAGGGGGAACTGACGAACGAGCAAGAGAAGATGAGGAGAAACAGACCATGATAACAGCCGAACAAAAACCCATTGCTGAGATACGGGAAATGCTCGCACCGTATAAGCGGATACTGGCGGTGGGGTGCGCCTCCTGTGTTGCCGAATGTGCAGCGGGAGGCCAGAAAGAGACGGCCATGCTGGCGTCCGCGCTGCGGATGGCCGCGAAAATGGACGGGAAAGATGTTGTGATCGAAGAAATGACCATTGATCGCCAGTGTGTGAAGGAATTCGTGCTCCTGCTTGATGATGTCATCGATGGGTATGACGCGGTCCTGTCTCTGGGATGCGGGACCGGGGTCCAGGCAGTGGCCGACATGTATCCGGAAGTGCCTGTCATTCCCGCCCTGAACACGGAATTTATCGGCGAGACCAAAGACCAGGGGTACTGGACGGAGTCCTGCCTGGGATGTGGTGACTGCATGCTCTACTATTTTGGGGGCATTTGCCCGCTTGCCCGCTGTTCCAAACACCTGCTCAACGGACCGTGCGGCGGCTCCATGCAGGGCCGATGCGAGGTGAATCCCGATATCCCGTGCGCCTGGCAGTTGATCGTAGATCGCCTGGACAAGTCCGGGGCGCTGGAGCGGCTGGAGATGATATATCCGCCGAAGGACTGGTCGCTGAAACAGGGGAAGGGCCCCCGGAAGATCATAAGGGAGGACCAGCAAAAGTGAATAACGCGAGCCGGTTGAAAGGAGTCCTTGAAGCAGGGAGGTTTGCGGTCACCGCTGAATGCGGCCCGCCGAAAGGGGCGAACCCGGAGGTGCTTTTCCAAAAGGCGGAAAAGCTCAAAGAGTGCGTGGATGCCGTGAATGTGACCGACAACCAGACAGCCATTGTCAGGATGTCCAGCCTCGCAGCGTGTGCGCTCCTGAAGAGCGCGGGGCTTGACCCGGTGCTGCAGATGGTGGTGAGGGATCGCAACCGTATCGCACTTCAGTCCGATATTCTCGGGGCATCGGCGCTTGGCATCAGGAATGTCCTGTGCCTTTCGGGGGATCACCAGTGTTTCGGAAATCAGCCCCAGGCGGCAGGGGTCTTCGACCTGGATTCCATCCAGTTCCTTGAAGTGGTGCGAAACATGCGCGACCGGGGCGTCATCCTGGGTGGAGAGACTCTGGCCGCACCGCCCGACCTGTTCATCGGCGCGGCCGCAAATCCATTTGCCGATCCCGTAAGCTTCAGGGCCATCAGGCTTGGCAAGAAGGTCAGGGCCGGCGCCGAGTTTATCCAGACCCAGTGTATCTACAACCTGGATCGGTTCGAAGCCTGGCTTCAGATGGCAAGTGACAGGGGGCTCACGGAAAAGACGTGCATCTTGGGCGGTGTCACGCCCCTCAAGTCAGCGGGCATAGCCGGGTACATGAAAAGCAGGGTGTCGGGAATGGATATCCCCGACGCATTGATCAAGAGGATGGAAGGCGTGCCCAGGAAAGATCAGAGAGAAGAAGGCATCAGGATCTGCCTGGAGACAATTGCACGACTGAAAGAGATGCCCGGCGTCAAGGGTGTCCACATCATGGCAATTGAATGGGAAGATGCTGTTGCACGCATCGTTGAGGAGGCCGGACTCCTGCCGAGACCGGCCGTTGATGAAGGGTAGGGGGAAGTTCCATGCCGAAAAAATATGTCATTCACACAAGGATCGTCCCCCACCGGTTTGAACCCGTTACCCCGTCCGGCATTATCGCCTGGGAAGAGGGCTGCCTTAAATGCGCGGTGTGCGTGAAAACCCTGTGTATCTACGGTGTATATGATCATCGCGGGCTGAATGCCACCCAGATGATCGATTCCATTGACAACGAGTGCATGAACTGCTTCAGGTGCGTGCAGAGTTGTCCGAAGGAATTGATCCACAAGTCCATGAATCCGGAGTTCAAGGCAATCGGAGATAGTTACTGGGCCCCCAATATCATCGCCAGGCTGTGGTACCAGGCGGAAACGGGAAAGATCCCTGTTTCAGGAGCAGGATATCCCGGGCCTTTCAGCGGCCCCGGATTTGATTCCATGTGGACGGATATGTCGGAAATCGTGCGCCCCACGAGAGACGGGATTCACGGGCGGGAATACATCAGTACCGCGGTGGATATAGGAAAGAAACCAGCCTTCCTTACCTTCGATGCGGACGGAAAACCTGCTGAGGACGTTAATGCGATCATAGATATCCCCCTTCCCATCATGTTGCGGATCCCCTCTTTCGGGTCCATCACCCATGGGATCGTCAAGGGGTGGGCCATGGCTGCAGAACGTCTGGGGACGTTGGTGGCTGTACCGGAAGAGCAGATGAGTGCGGATCTTGCTGCCTTTGCAGGGAACATCATTCCGGTCGTGGGAGAGAGTTCATCCGGGGCAGAGGTGTTGCGCGGGTACCATCCCATGGTGGAGATCGGGGCCCCTGAAGCCGTGAATGTTTCCGGGAAGTTCGTGGAAAAACAAAACCCCGGTGCGGTGACAGTCGTTGCAATACCGTTGGCAGAGGGAATCGAGCAGAGGGTCCTCGGCCTGGCAGAGGCCGGTTTTTCCGTGCTCCACATACAGGGGAGCAGGAAAGGCTCCTTCGTGGATGATCAGTCCCGTAGCCTCAAGGAAGGGATCAGAGCTGTGCATGTGAAACTCGTTGAATCAAACATGAGAGACCGGGTCACGCTTCTCGCCAGCGGGGGTCTGGCAATGGCGGAGCATGTGGCCAAGGCTATTATCTGCGGAGCTGACGCAGTCTACGTGGATTTTCCCCTGCTTATCGCTCTGGAATGCAGGATGTGCCGGCGCTGTGTTAAAGGCCTTTCCTGCCCGGTGAGCATCGAGGAGGCTTCTCCCGAATGGGTCGCCTTGCGGAGCATCAATCTCATAGGCGCCTGGCATAACCAGCTCCTCGAGGTCATGGGGGCCATGGGAATCAGGGACGCGCGCCGCCTTCGCGGTGAAGCGGGCAGGGCCATGTTTTTCGAGGATCTGGACCAAGCCACCTTTGGATCCCTGGGAGAACTGAAGGAGGGATTTGAGCTTGAGTAGCAGATCTGACTTCAAATACCCGAAAGTGGTGGAAACACCGTCCCGGTTCAGGAACGCCATCGGGAAATACCGGCTGCACAGGACCGATGACTGCATTGCGTGTGGTAAATGCGTCGAGGTTTGCCCCTACGGGGTACACGTGGCAAAAAGAGGAATGGTGCTGGTCAAGCACCCGTACCGGTGTGTGGGACCCGAATGCCCTGACCCATGCTACAAGAACTGCCCGCAAAATGCGCTTTCACTCAGGCGCAACCAGGATTTCGATGCCCTCGGTGATTTCCGCTGGACAGCAGATCTCCTGGCGAGCACGTGGCACATGGCGGAGTATGGTCATGTGCCCGATGCCGGCCTGGAATACAAAACAGGAAATTCCGGAGGGGGATTCGATAAGTTGCGCCTGGTCCTGCCAAGGGCGGAAGGAAACAGCGCTGCAGGGAATGGCGCTGAAATCCCGGACATGGGGCTGAACCTGAACAGGAGAGGAGATGAATCATACCGGATCAGGATACCGGTCCCATTCTACGGTGGGGGCATGTCCTACGGATCGGTAAGCATCCACACCATGCTGAGCCGTGTACGGGCTGCAGCCGCACTGGGGACTTTTTGCTGCACGGGTGAAGGAGGATACCCCGATGAACTGCAACCGTACGACGACCACATTATCACCCAGGTTGCCACGGGACTCTTCGGCGTGCGGGAAGAAACCATCCAGCGCGTCAGGATTGTGGAATTTAAGTATGCCCAGGGAGCGAAACCGGGGCTCGGAGGACACCTGCTCGGTGATAAGGTTACTGCCAGCGTTGCCCGCATGCGGGAAGCCGTGGTCGGGTATCCCTTATTTTCTCCATTCCCTTTCCACAGTGTCTACTCGGTGGAGGATCACAAAAAGCACGTGGACTGGGTAAAGGCCATGAACCCCAAGGCACTGGTTTCGGTGAAGGTCTCCACCCCGACGGATGTGGATATGGTGGCGGTGGGAAGCTATTACGCAGGGGCTCATATCATTCACCTTGACGGGAGCTATGGCGGTACGGGAGCCGCGCCGGAAATCGCCAAGAAAAACATAGCAATGCCCATCGAATATGCCCTTCCCAAGGTGCACCGCTTCCTGGAAGAGGAGGGGGTGCGGGATAAGATGACCGTCATCGCCAGTGGCGGAATCAGGACACCCCACGACATTGCCAAGATTATCGCCCTGGGCGCGGACGGGATCTGTATCGGCACCGCGGACCTGGTGGCCCTCGAGTGCGTCAGGTGCCTTAACTGCGAAAGCGGGAGAGGGTGTGCGCGGGGTATCGCAACCACGGATCCTGAGCTGATGAACCTCATAAGCCAGGATTGGGGAACGCAACGGATCATCAACATGTACCTGGCCTGGCTCGAAGAACTCGGCCGGATCCTGAAGAGGTTGCGGATGAAGAGCATCCGCGAGCTGGTGGGCAGGACCGATTGCCTGGTGCATCTGGATCACCTGAAAAAAATCTAGGGCATAGGGCGCAGGGCTCAAGGTTTTTTTTCATCCCGTTAGTCGTTCACTCTTGTGAAGGAAAGTGATGACGGCGACCATGAAGCAGAACGAACTGATTCAGAACATTGTCGATTCGAGAAAACATCTGGTAGAGGATTTGCCGACCAAGTCCCGTTATGAAACCGAGGCGGAAGGGGGCTGCGGGGTCACCGGGCTTGCGTGCAATGTCCCGGTGCGGGGAAAACATATCCACGAACCCTCCAGGCAGATGCACAACCGCGGGAACGGACGCGGCGGCGGTATTGCCGCAATGGGATTTGATCACGAGGCGATGGGTATCCCCGGGGAAGTGCTGCAAGAGGACTATCTGTTCCAGATTGCCATGCTCGATGAGGGAGTGCAAGCCGACCTCGAGGAGCGGTTTATCAAGTCCTTCTTTCGGATCGACTTTGCGGAGAGCCTTTCACACGTGCAGGATTATCGGGATATCCCAGGACTGGAGGTAAAACCGCCGGAAGTCCGGCGGTACATGGTTCGCGTAAAGCCGGAAGTGCTCACGAGCTTTGTGGAGGAGCAGGGTCTGCAGGCACTAAGCACCCGGGAGGCGGAAGACGAATTCGTATACCAGAACAGCTTCAAGATCAACAAGACCTATTATGACGCCGTGGGAAAACAACGTGCCTTCGTACTGTCGCACGGGAGAAATTTTTTCATCCTGAAGATCGTGGGATACGCGGAACAGGTGGTTCAGTACTATGAACTGGAGGATTTCAAGGCGCACATCTGGATAGCGCATCAGCGGTACCCGACGAAAGGCCGCGTGTGGCATCCCGGCGGAGCCCATCCCTTTATCGGGCTGAACGAGGCCCTGGTCCATAACGGCGACTTCGCCAACTATCACTCGGTGACCGAATACCTGAAGCAGAGCAACATCCATCCTCTTTTTCTCACCGATACCGAGGTGTCCGTCCTGCTTTTCGATCTCTACAGCCGGATCTACCGTTACCCTCTCGAATACATCATTGAGGCGATTGCCCCAACCATGGAGAGGGATTTTGACCGGCTTCCCGAAGAAAAACAGAAGGTCTATCGGGCACTTCAGGCGACGCATATCCACGGATCGCCGGATGGTCCCTGGTTCTTTATCGTGGCCAGAAATGATACGGAGCAGGACCGGCTGCAGCTCATCGGGATAACAGATACCGCCATGCTGCGGCCCCAGGTATTCGCCCTCCATGACGGTGAGGTGCAGGTCGGTCTCGTGTGCTCGGAAAAGCAGGCCATCGATGCCACGCTCAGCAGCCTTGCCGAAGAAGATCCCAGGGTGGGCACGGTGGCCGATCGGTACTGGAATGCCCGCGGCGGCAGTCATACCGACGGAGGAGCGTTCGTCTTCAATCTGGTTGGAAAAGAACTGAAAGCACGCGAGCGAATCCTCACCTGTTCGGACAAATTCGGACGCGAGATCCGGATCCCTGGACACCAGGAACCTTACGTGCCGGACCGGGCCTACAGGATCTCCAGAGACATGGGAGAGGAGCAATCCAGGTTCTTGAAGTCCCTGGATGCCGGGCGCGCCCACTCCTGTCTTGAATACTTCATGGGCGCTCTGGTTGAACCCGGGTACGGGTTTTTGCTTGAGATTCTCGCATGGTTAAAGAAAGCCTGTGCCGGGCAAGAGGAGCACCTGCCGGTTGCGCTTGAAATCCTCACAATGCTCCTTGACAGGCGATACCGAACCCACGATAAGAAGCGGAGATCGGTGCTCCAGCTGGTCGACCAGGCCATTTTTTCACTGCTCCGGGAAATTCCGGGCATAGCGAGGAGCGGAAACGGGAACGCCTATTGCCTGATAGACTGGGACACCAGAAGCCGCCTCAGGGGACCTTCCGGTTCAGAGGAGGTCCTTGTTATCGATGCGAGCCTGTTTCATCCGGAAGGAGATCGCTGCGACAGCCGGCTCATGGCAGATGCCTACCGCCTCGGCTGGCGGCGTTTCATCGTGTTCGGCCTCCGGGGACAGCGTTTTCATGGGTGTGGCTTCGGGGCTGATTCCCGAGGCGTGAAGATAGATGTATACGGGAGTTCCGGGGATTACTTGGGCTCGGGCATTGACGGCCTCTCCATCTATGTGCACGGAAACGCCCAGGACCAGCTTGGCCAGATCATGAAGTCGGGCAAGATGGTGATCTACGGGGATACGGGCCAGACCTTCATGTACGGGGCAAAGGGCGGCGAAGTCTATGTCATGGGGAATGCGGCGGGCCGGCCGCTTATCAACGCAGTGGGAAGACCGCGTGTGATCATCAACGGGACGTGTCTTGACTACCTGGCCGAATCTTTCATGGCTGGTGATCCCCACAACGGCGGCGGTTTCGTGGTCCTGAACGGTATAATGTTCGATGATCAGGGAAATGTGGAGCCCCAGGAAACACCGTACCCGGGATCAAATCTTTTTTCCCTCGCTTCCGGGGGCGCCATCTATGTGAGAGATCCCTACTCCCGGATAGATGAACAACAGCTTAACGGCGGAGAAATCGTGGCGCTGGATGGAAAGGACTGGAGCCTGCTTCTTCCCTACCTGGAGGAAAATGAGCGATTGTTCGGGATTTCCATTCAAAGGGACCTGTTGACGGTAGACGGCGCGGATCGTGATCCACTCGCCGTGTACCGGAAGGTGAGGCCGCAAAATGGACATGCGGTTGAACAGGACGGCCTCGAAGAATGGGGAAAATAGAGCGCATCGGTTTCGACTGCCCCCCACCGGCTACCCCTCCAGATTCATGAAAGGATGCACTCAATTGACCTGTCCGCCGGTTCCCGCGATAAGGAGCGAAAGGCGCGTGGAAAAGAACGCTCCCGAGCGGACAAGGTCTATAAAGAAGACTTCCCGAAAATCAGGAAAGATCATGCCCCGCCACAGATTCTTTACATTTGCACTTTTGCATTGTATAGGAAGATGCATACTCGTTCAAAATCCACGACATCGCAGAGTAGAATGAGAGGGGTAATCATGAAAAAGAAATGGTTTTACCTGTTGGTATCCCTTATCCTTGCGGGTTCTTTCGGCTGTACCCGGGAGAGTGGAGAGAAGCCCGAGGTGCTGGCGCGGATCAATAATTATAATCTCACCCTTCCTGAGTTCCAGAAACAGCTTGCATCCGAGGTTGAGATGGACAAGGAATTCAAGCTCACGCGAGATGCAAAAGAGGCTTTCTTGAACGAACTCATCCGCAAGGAGATCCTGATCCAGGAAGCAAAACGACTGAGGCTTGATAGGAGGGAAGAGTTCAGGCGGGCCATCGAACGCTACTGGGAATCGACCTTGATCAAGGACCTGATAGAGCTCGAGGCAAAAGATATTGCAGGGAAAACGTACATTTCGGAAGAAGAGATAGCTGCGCGGTACCAGGCCATCAAGGCCGCAGACAGTGCCGTTCGTCCCTTGAAGGAAATGAGGGAGGAGATCGTCAAAAAACTCAAAGACAAAAAAAAGACCGAGTTGCTCGAGGCATGGATCAGTAACCTGAGAAAGAAGGCGCATATAGTGGTAAACGAGAAACTGCTTTAAATTTTGGAAAAGGAGATGGAAATGGCCCGGAAAAGCGGAACTCGCAGGAGAAAATATCTCGTCAAGAAGGGGTTTCAGTTCAAATTTATCCTGAAATTCTGTGCCGTGGTACTGGGAGGGGTTATTGTATCCACCTGTCTGCTTTTCTTCTTTTCGCAAGACACCCTCACTTCTTCATTCAGCGATTCCCGCCTCGTGATCACGAGCACCGGTCTTGCCATACTTCCTGCGATTATTTATACCAACCTCATCGTTCTGGGATTGATCTGCCTGGCCACGATTTTCGTGACCGTGGTTGTTTCACACAAGATAGCCGGGCCGTTGTTCCGTTTTGAAAAGGAACTGTGGGAGATAGGAGAGGGCAACCTCACCAGGAAAATATCACTCAGGAAAAAAGACCAGATGGTCGAGATGGCGGAAGCCCTCAACGGCATGGTTGAAGCTTTGCAAGGGAAGGTATTCAAGATCCGTGAGGGGATCGCCGAGGTAAAAGAGACGGCCATCGTCCGAAACGCTCCCGATGTCGTGATCGGCCAGTTGACCCAGGTGGAGAAGGGAATAGAAGACGACTTTGCGCTCTGACAAAGAGAATCTCACGACTGTTCTCCTCGAAGGGGCATGCCGGCGAAAAGGACGGAGTCGGCGGACTCCTTGTTGCGATACGAGGAGGATTGTGGTGGTAACGCTTATGTCCTTTTCTTTTTTCCTGGCCGGGACGGTACTGGCTGGAGAAAACGGGGATAAATGGTTGTCGCTTGAAACAAGGCATACCATCCTCCACTACGAATCTGCTGAAGACCTGAAGCGCTTCAACCATAACATAGACTTTTCCGGGGGGGACGGCGGATTTTTTGTTTTCCCGTTTTCCCGGGATGAAAAAGATATTGTCGAAAAAACCGGCGAAAAGGTCGACGCCATATTTGAAAGGGTGCAGGAAATACTCGATATGCGGAAAAACATGCAGAAGGTGGTGGTCAATATTTATCATGACAGCCATGAACTGGACACGGCCTTTCTTCAGGTTTACCAGCAGCCCCGCCGGATTCGAGCCTGGTATCGGTACTGGAACAATACAATATACATAAATTCGAGGGACCTTCATGCGGGCATGCTTGCCCATGAACTGGCACATGCCGTCATCGACCACTACATGGTTGTCCGCCCTCCCCGGGCAACAGCCGAGATCCTTGCCCGGTACGTTGATGAACACCTTGAGAAATAATCCGGAATTCCGTGTACCTGGTCTTTTTCTGGGCCTGCTTGCCGTTTTGCTGCTATCCGCGTGTTCTCCCCGGTCTTTCCAGATAAAGAAGGCTGAAGCGCTTTACAATAAAGGGCAGATACTGGAAACCGAGGGACACCAGGATGAGGCCATCTCGAAATTCAACGAATCCATGGTGCTGGCCGGGAAAGCGGAATTCAGACCCGGAGTGGCGAATAACCTGAATGAAATTGCCATCATCGCCACCAACAGGGGCGAATATGAGAAGGCGAGGGCGTTGTTCACCCGCGCTTTGCGGATTTACAGGGAAATGGACTGGAAACCCGAGGTATCCAAATCCTTGAATAATATCGCACTCACCTATTTGAAGGAACTGAATTTTGACGCGGCATTGAAGGGGTACCGGGAGTTGCTGGAGTGGGATGAACGCGCAGGAAACCGCCTCGGGGAAATGATCACTTTGAATAACACGGGATTCATCTATGATCACTATCTGGGAGATCCGAAAGAAGCACGGAGGAGCTACCGGAAAGCCCTCAAGATAGCGCGGGAACTGGGAAACCGCAAATACATCGAAATCCTTGAAGAAAAACTTCAGATTAAATGATCACCCAAGCATTTCGATAGTGGTCATTAGTATCGAAATGCCACTCCGACTGCATAGTAGTTGAGGTCATAGTCGTACCGGTAGACCCGCTCGTCGTCGTAATTGGATCGTGCTTGCGTGTGCTCCCAAAGCCCTATCACGCTCCAGTGGTCTGAGAGGTCATAACTCACGCGGGCGTTCAACGTCCATTCCACGTCCCTTTCCAGATCCGGTTTATAGGACCCGTCGGGGAAGGTCGCCTTTCGATCGGTATACTTTCTTTTCTGGAAGGAGCAGCCGACGGCTGCGGTGACCGGAAAAAATGCAAGGGTGTACGAGATGTTCGGAGCGATCCGGTACAGGTTGTAGTCATAATAATCAGTCGTGAACTGGTCATCCGACAGAATGATTGTCTCCATCCCATCATAGTAATTCTGGTTGCCTCTTTTCAGACCGCCCTGGAGATCTACGCCCACCTTCAGTCCGCCCCCGATGTCAAGGGTATACCAGAGGTTGACATCAGCGGTATGCTGGTATTCTTTCTCCCCTTCCGAGGTGAGCACACCGTCCGAGTCCACCACTTTCTTGTCATCCAGGTCCTTGTACAGCAGAGCGTATTGACTCACAAAGGAAAATCCGACCGGCTTCTGCACGCTATACCCCCCTTTCAGGAGGAGTCCATGATAATCCTGTTCGTTCTTTTCCACATCGAGACCCGTACGGAGGTCGAGCCCGGTGAGTGAGAGCAGGGACGCGTAGTTGGGATACCGTCGTTTGTAGTACTGAACGGTGCAGTCGAACTCGCCTTCCCGAACGAAGGCCTCGCGCATATTGAATTCAAGGGACGTCCCCTTGTCCCGGTAGTTATAGAGACCGTCATCCCAGTTCGCCGAGTCGATGTCCTTATTGAATGTGTATGTAAGAAAAACAGAAGGCGTGATGGAATAGCGATTCTCAGGCCCAAAATCTCTCCTGAGCATGGGTTGAATCGTGTGTGCCTGGAATTCTGTTCGTTCCCTCGGACCGATCTCATCGGAATAGAAATCCCGCTTTTTATAATAGTGGCCGTCGTACATGAGTATGAAGAAGGTCCTGTCATCGTATTTGTAGGCCGGAACCAGAAGGGCATCAGCGCTTCCGCCTCCGAGGGTCCCCGCGCCGTTCAGCCGGGAGAGGCCCAGAAAGGCATCGGCGTTGGCAATGAATATCCAGCGATCCCATGAGTTCTTGCTGAAGGACTCTTCTCCCGGAGGCAATTCCTTTGATATGCTTTCCTTTGCGGTTTCTTGTTCATAGGCCACTGCCGGTCCTGCGAAGAGGCAGCAGAGAGCTGTCAGAGTCAACAACAGCGCGAAACCATTCTTTCTCAAGATCTTGGGACGATTCATTTCCACCTCATTCAGATCGAAGTACGTATTCACGTGAACCTGCAAGGAGAGAGGGCACGAGCGGAAAACGGCTCTGCCCTCTCACACAATGCTCTATTGTCTGAATCATCGGGTTAACAGAAAAAAACTGTAGTCTTTTGTCACATGGCTGGGGCGATCATTTATCCTGTTCCGCATTTTTCCAGAGCATTCTTGACATGGGGATGTATACCACGTCAATGGGTTTTTCAAAGTGATTCGCTCCTTCGTCAATGGCGATTTCCAGGTTGTTGTTCCCGATCCCAGGCGATCCTCCGCCTTCGTTCACCCGCAACGCATCCCAGATATCCGCGAAACCCACAGGCTCTACAGGACCGTTTCCGTAGTCGTCCACCTTGAAGAAGGCCACATTGACCCCCGAATCACCGGCGAAGGTGTAGTTGAAGCCGGCGCCTTGAATGTTTTCCACGCTGTAAGAGCCTTCGGCAAGGAGGACCTTGTTCGCGGGGTACAGTTCGGGCTCGGAAAGCACGTCGGCGTAATGATACCCGTAGGTATGTTTTCCGTTCTTAAGTGAGGACAGTTCCAGCTCTTCTCCCATGACGAACTGGTGAATCACACAAAACGCTTTTTCTCCAAACCACCTGGATTCCTTCAGGTATTCACCGGATGGATTGGTGAATTTGACATACATCTGGTCAAGATCCGGACTGCCGTAACCGGTGTTCACCCATTTCACCGTTCCGTCCGTCTGGGTTCCCAGCCAGCCGCTCCAGGGGAGATTTCTCAGGTCACCTTGATACGCCTGCTTGAACGTGGTGGTAAAATCCATGGTGGAAAGCCCTGCCAGGTTCCCCGCGTCCTGTCCCCGCAGACTCACATTGAGTACCTGGACGGTCTTACTGTCCGGCCTGAGGATATACTGCTGTGCCCGCACCCAGTTTCCGTTCCGGTCTCTGGTGACACGGCCGGCCTGGGCGTCGGCCTCCTGCGCGAACAGGGCGTCCCTGGCCCGGATATCATCGCACTGGAGCTGGTTCTTGATGGTTTCGACCCGGAGCTTCAGCGCGTCTGCATCCCGGGCCATCTCGATGATCTTTTTGTTCACGCGGTCTTCTTCCACCTGCACCGCGTAAGCCAGAAGTCCGTTTCCATTAATTTTGTTCAAGGTATTAAAATCGGTGAAGAGCCGGGGGTTGCCCCATTTGGAGTTCTGGCCGACGGTCTGGAGCCCATAACGGTAATAATAGTTCCGGTTATCCGGATCTCCCCAGAGAATAGGCCAGTTTTCGATTCCGGGGAACTGCGTGTTGGGATCGGGCGTATTCCAGAAATAGATGCCGGGCTGATAGGCGTTTCCGTCCACCCTGGCCAGGAGATCCGTGTCCCTGAGGTTAAGGACTGCCATATCAAGGCTGGTATGTTTGTCATCCAGTCCCAGGGAATCGACGACCATATCGCGCGTGCCGGCGGTCACCGTGTACTTGTTGTCCCCGTCCGACCTGAAGATGAGGAAATGGTCGGCCAGGTCGAATCCCTGATATCGGCACTTGCCATCAGTATCAAACGTCTCGTAGATCCACAGAAAGTCCGTGGCATCATCATGAATGCTTTCTCCCGATTCCGCAGAAAGGTCAACAAACGCCATGCCCCGCGGCTGTCCGGGACCTGGATGATTTTCACTTCCGTCTCCCGGCACCAGGCCCACAAAAGCTTCATACTGGTCATACGGCAGCTGCACATTTCCATAGCTGAAGAGGATCCAGTCGCTCTGATCACTGGCCGGATTGGTGTAGAGTGTTGCGGAAAACGGCGCCGTGGGCGCGTTTTTTCCGGCGTTATAGGCGTACCTGAAAAAGTCATTGGTGCCGGTTACCCCGGGGGGATCAAAGACCTCATCAATCGGAGGGAAACTCCCACCTTCATCGGGTTCAAAAGAAAAACTTTCATCATGGGACATGATCCAGAGCGGCGCGATAAAAGGTGGATAACTGAGCCCCGCGAGTGTACCCTCTGAGGCCGGCTTTGAGTGGTGGAACGGGTCGTCCGACATGAATAGAATCCCGTTGGAGGCAACATTCGCGTCACCCGGCAAAATGTAGTCTTTTCCGTAGTAGATAAAGTTGCCGGGATCCACGGGCGGGTCTTTGTAGTGCTCCCTGTCATCGTACAGATCACGGCCGTTTAGCACGAGATCCCTTTCGGGCCCGTAGGCCTCGGGCTGGCAGAATCCTTCCGGCAATCCATCAACGTTATCAAGCAGGGCAACGA
>CAZONI010000056.1:0-24635 GCA_964581175.1 uncultured Desulfobacteraceae bacterium | reverse complement strand
GTGGTGGTGAATGAAAAGTTTGCAATCAGGCTTACCAATATCATCAGTCCGGGAGAAAGGGTAAAGGAATTGGTGTAATGCACAGGAAGGATGGAAAGGACCCGACGGAAAATCTCCGGGCCTGGTTGAAAAGGACCCGTTTGTGGACGGGTTTTCTCACCTTCGCGCTTTTCTTTTTCACAATATTACCCATCTGTGCAGCCGGCGCAGCAGGCGATGGGCCGCCCACCATTCCCGATGGGAACATGGGCATGGCAAGTCTCAAAATGGGGGCGGCCCTCCTCCTCGTCATCGCCATGATCTTCGCCCTTTATTACTTGTCAAGGAAAATAAAGGACGGCCGGTTCTCTCTGAACAGATATCCTGCCATGCGGATAATCGGGTCACTGAGCCTGGCACCGAAGCGCTCGATTGCTCTGGTGGAAGTGTGCGGTGAATGGCTGGTGCTGGGAGTAGGAACCGAAACCATCACGCTCCTCAGAAGATTTGAAGATCCCCCCACAACGAACAACGAGGCCGTTTCATCAGGCTCCGGGACCGGTGGCGGCTTTCAATCTCTCCTTCGCAAAAAGATAAAACGGTCTTCGTCAGTAAACGGAAGCATAAGAGAAAAAAATGGCACACCCGGCTAATCGTACAGGGCGGCATGACGGACCAATCGTCAGAAAGACCAGTTCCTCAAGTTGTCCTATGTTCACCTTTTCAGGACGGAAGGGCAGGGGATGGTCTACTCGGACTCTTTTGGTCCTGCTGCCGGTGTTGGCGGTCGTTATCCTCGCCTGGTGTTCCTCTGTCCATGCTCAGCAGATCCCGCTTCTCCCCAGCGTGACGATTGGAGTCGGGCAGGCTGACAAGCCCCAGCAGGTGAGCGTTCTCCTGCAGATTCTGCTCCTCCTGACCGTCTTGTCTCTTGCGCCTGCCATTGTGATCATGATGACCTCGTTTACGCGGCTTGTAGTGGTCTTTTCCCTGTTGAGACAGGCGCTGGGAACCCAGCAGATGCCCCCCAGCCAGATTCTGATCGGTCTCGCCCTTCTTCTCACCTTCTTCCTCATGTCGCCTGTATATCAAAAGATCAACAAGGACGCACTGGAGCCGTATCTGGCGGAGGAGATAAGTCAGACCCAGGCAATCGACAGGGCGCTGGTTCCTATCCGACAATTCATGTTTAAACAGACACGGAAGAAGGACATAGCCCTCTTTCTGAAAGTTTCAAAAACCGAGGAGCCAAAAGATATTGATGAGATACCTACCATGGTCCTGATCCCCTCATTCGTCATCAGCGAGCTCAAGACGGCATTTCAAATAGGGTTCCTCATCTATATTCCCTTTCTGATCATCGACATGGTGGTTGCCAGTGTCCTCCTTTCCATGGGAATGATGATGCTGCCGCCCTTCATGATTTCGATGCCTTTTAAACTGATGTTGTTCGTCCTGGTGGACGGCTGGAATCTGCTCGTGGGGTCTATGATACGGAGTTTTGGATGAGAGGTGACGTATGACACCGGAATTTGTGGTCAGCATAGCGAGTGAAGCCATAAAACTTACACTTCTGCTGTCGGCTCCATTGCTTGGGGTCGGCCTCCTGGTGGGACTGGTGGTCGCCATATTGCAGGCAACTACTCAGGTGCAGGAAATGACGCTTACCTTTGTTCCCAAAATCGTTGCCGTCCTTCTTGCACTCCTTGCAGCGGCCCCCTGGATGCTGGCCAAAATGACCTCCTACACCAGCCAGATCATATCCACTATTCCGCATATCATTCGATAGCGGTGAGTCGAGAGTTGGGACTGTGACTTATGGCTTTTCCCCTGGAAAGCATTGAGCAGGTGCAGGGTTTCTTCTGGATTTTTGTCCGGATCGCGACCTTGTTTTTCCTCCTGCCTTTTTTCGGAGCGAAGAATATCCCAACCATGTGGAAGGCGGGAATTTCCCTGCTCATGGCCTTGATCCTGTTCCCGGTCGTACCGCCGCCGCCTGCCTTTCCCCGGACGATTCCGGAGGTAGCCATGGGAGTCGCTTCGGAGGTCCTCCTCGGCTTTGTCCTGGCAATCGGGGTGAAAATGCTCTTTGCCGCGGTTGAACTGGCCGGTCAATTCATGGGGTTCCAAATGGGTTTCAACATGGCCAGTGCCATGGATCCGGAAACGGGAGGACAAAGTACCGTCATGTCCCGGTTTCTCTATCTTTTTACAGTCCTTATCTTTTTTTCCGTCAATGGACACCATATGTTCATCCGAGCCCTTGCAGCATCGTTCTACAAGGTACCGCCGGACAGTTTTCACCTCACTACGCCGGCTGTCGGCGCACTGGTGAAGGTGAGTGGTGACATGTTTCTTATCGCCCTCAAGATGGCCGCCCCTATCTTGATTGCCCTTTTCCTCTCCCATCTGTGCTTGGGGATTGTGGCGAGGACAGTTCCCCAGGTGAATGTGCTCATGGTAGGTTTTCCACTCAATATATTCTTGGGAATGATTCTGTTCTCCCTGCTCCTGTTGAATCTATCGCCGTTGCTCGTGGACCTGTTCAGGGAAATGGGGCAACTGCTCATGGGGATAATTGGAACCACGTAATGAGAAGAGAGCGCGAAACGCAGAGGAAGATCGCGCAGCCGGTGCCCATCCGAAAATCGGTTTTGGACACGAGCTGATTTGCAGTTTTGCATTTCCAGGTTCGAGTATCGAATAAATGCCTGAGAAACCTTTTCAAGATAAGACTGAGCCGGCAACCCCGAAGAAGCGGGAAGAAGCCCGGAAAAAAGGCCAGGTTGGGAAGAGCAAGGAGATACCCTCGGTGGCCGTGCTGGGAGCGGGTGTTGTTTTCCTCTATTTTGGAGCGCAGCATCTTGCTCTTTCCATGGGTAATCTGATCCACAGGACCTTCCTTTCTGTCCCATACATGAAGGACAGCGACTTTACCGTTTCGTATTTTTCTCACCACTATCTTGGGACCTTTATCTCCACGATACTACCCCTGCTTGCGGTCCTGTCCGTCGTGGCCATTGTCGCCAACTTCGCCCAGACAGGGTTCATCTGGAGTGTCGAGCCATTGGCGCCAAAAGCGTCAAAAATCAGTCCAATTGAAGGCGCCAAGAGAATGTTTTCCAAGCAGTCCCTGGTAGAACTGGCAAAATCCCTCGGAAAAATCGTGGTGGTTGGTTGGGCTGCATTCTCTACTCTCCAGTCCAATAAGGACCACCTCATGGCACTGGTGTACCAGGGGAAGGCCGAGATCATGCGATTCACGGGAGAGACCGCTCTCGATGCGGTTACCAGGAGCTGCTATGTTATCGCGATTCTGGCCATTCTGGATTTTCTTTACCAAAGATGGGATTTTGAACAGAACCTTAGGATGACAAAGCAGGAGGTGAAGGAGGAGTTCAAGCAAACAGAGGGAGATCCTCTTGTCAAGAGTCGTATCAGGTCCATTCAGAGAGAAATGGCCAGGCGACGCATGATGGAGGAGGTGAAGAAGGCGGATGTGGTTATCACCAACCCTGAGCACTTGTCGGTCGCATTGATCTACGATGCAGTGACCATGGAAGCGCCTACCGTCGTGGCCAAGGGAGCAAACGAAATAGCCTTTAAAATCCGTGAGATAGCAAAGGACAACAGGATCCCGCTGGTGGAGAATAAACCCCTGGCACAGAATTTGTATAAATTCGTGGATATCGGGCAGCAAATCCCGCCCGATTTTTATCAGGCCGCTGCAGAGATACTTGCTTATGTCTATGGTCTGAAGAATAGGGAACTCTAACCCGGTTGAGCCTTTCTGCGATGGAGCTGTCGGAATGCCGAAGGATAAAGCTCAGCCGTTATTTGGGAAATACATATTCAATTTGCGCATGAATCAGTTCAGGTGATTTAGAATTAGAGGACACATGTGGAGCAGATGAGACTCCCGGCAGACGGATTTTCCCTGAAAAACAACGGCGATGTATTCATCGCAGCGGGTGTGGTGGGCATCCTGCTCGTTATGCTGGTCCCTCTGCCGACGGGAATGCTCGACATCATGCTGGCCCTCAACATCACCATGAGTATCCTGATCCTTATGCTCACCATCTATGTCATGCGCCCGCTTGATTTCTCCGTGTTTCCTTCCCTGCTGCTTATCACCACCCTTTTTCGTCTTTCACTGAATATTGCCAGTACCAGGCTCATTCTCCTGAACGGGCACACCGGCCCCCTTGCTGCCGGACGGATCATCAAGGGTTTCGGGTCGTTTGTGGTAGGCGGAAATACTACCGTCGGGCTCGTGGTATTCATGATCCTGGTGGTTATCAATTTTGTCGTTATCACCAAGGGAGCCGGGCGCATTGCAGAGGTGGCCGCGCGCTTCACCCTGGACGCCATGCCCGGGAAACAAATGAGCATTGATGCCGATCTCAATGCCGGGCTCATTAATGAATCGGAAGCCAGGGCAAGACGGGCGGAAATAGCCAGGGAAGCAGAATTCTACGGGGCCATGGATGGGGCAAGCAAATTCGTCAGGGGAGACGCCATAGCCGGCATCATCATCACGCTGATCAATATCCTCGGCGGGCTGGTAATCGGGGTGCTGGAGATGAACCTCGATCTCTCCACGGCAGTGCAGAATTATACGCTCTTGACCATCGGAGACGGGCTGGTCTCCCAGATCCCCGCGGTCATCATTTCCACGGGCGCGGGTATCTTGGTGAGCCGCGCGGCGGCCGAAGGAGGGCTCGGATTTGAGGTGATTAAGCAGTTCGGATTCCAGCCCAAGGCATTGTTCATAGCATCGGCAATTATCTTCCTGTTCGCACTCGCTCCCGGCATGCCGTTCCTGCCGTTTGCCATACTGGCCGTGAGCGTTTTCTTCCTGGCCAGGACAGTGGTTGTGATGAAGGGGAAGAGGGCCATGGAAGCGGAATTGGGACAGACTGAGGAATCCGAGCAGGGAACCCCGGAGCAGGTGGAAGACCTGCTTCCGCTGGATAACCTGGAACTGGAAATCGGGTATGGCCTCATCCCATTGGTAGACAATGAGAAATCAGGCGGTCTGCTGGACCGTATTCGCTCCCTTCGGAAACAATTTGCCCTTGAGATGGGCCTCATTATTCCCGCGATCCATATCCGGGACAACCTGGAACTGAAACCGAACGAGTACGCCGTTTGTATCAAAGGCAACAGCGTCGCTCGCGGAGAGCTAATGATGGATCACTATCTGGCCATTGACCCCGGGGACATAAAAACCAGAGTGGAAGGCGTGGCAACGGTAGAACCTGCCTTCGGCCTCCCCGCCCTGTGGGTCACCTCCGAGAAGAAAGGTGATGCACAGCTTTGCGGGTATACCGTAGTGGACCTGCCGAGTGTGGTAACCACTCATCTCTCAGAGGTGGTTCGTGAACACGGGTACGAGCTCGTCGGAAGGCAGGAGGTTCAGCGGCTCCTGGATAACCTGAGTAAATCCAGCCCGAAACCCATTGAGGAACTGATCCCCAACCTTCTGAGCGTGGGCGGGGTGCAGAAGGTGTTGCAGAATCTGCTGCGGGAGCAGGTATCCGTCAGGGATCTGCTCACCGTTGTCGAAACCCTTGCTGATTATGCTCCGGTCACAAAGGATCCTGAACTCCTGACCGAATATGTGCGCCAGCGGCTGGCCAGATCTCTGACAAAACCCTATGTCGAGAAAGATCGGACCATGAAGGTGCTCTCCGTGAGCCCCGCCTTAGAAGAGACCATCGCAGAGGGGATCAACCAAACGGAATACGGGGCGTATCTGGCGCTCGAACCCGATCAGGCGAAGCGGATTATCAGCAATATCAAGAGCACTCTCGAAAAAAGCGCGGCCAGGATCGAACAACCGGTACTCCTCTGTTCCTCGGCTATAAGGCGCCATTTGCGGAAACTCTGTGAAAGATACCAGATGCACGTGGCAGTAATTTCCCATAACGAGATACCGAGCGGCCTTCGGGTACAGGCCGTCGGAGAGATAGGACTTCCCTGATGAATATCAAACGATTTATTGCCAGAAATACCCAGGAGGCCCTCCGCATGGTGAAGGAGGAAATGGGAACCGAGGCGGTAATCCTGCGCACGCGAACCATTCACCAGGAGGGACATAGGTCAGGGGATACCCGGGAGAGCATCGAAGTCACCGCGGCGGTCGACTATGATCCCTCGTCCCAATTTCAGCAGAAAAAAAGAGATACGGGAGCTCGTGCCTTAATAGAGCGATATGATAGCCTTGAGGCCCAAATCAAGGAGATCCGGGACCTGCTCTGGAGCATAGAGGCGGGCGCGGTCCTGCAACCCGATACGATCTTTCATCCCGCACTCAGGGGAGACTATGCGGGTTTCAAAAATTTCGGCATAAAAGGTGAGATCATCCGCTCTCTCTTGAGGAAAATGACGCCCGTAGAGCCGGAGAAAACTGAAAAAGAGAACCAGGACGGCTTGAAACAGAGTCTCGTGAATATATTGAAGAATATTCACACGGGAGGAGAACTTGCCGGGGGAACTGAGCAGTCGATTCATGCCTTTATCGGCCCAACCGGTGTGGGCAAGACCACCACACTGGCGAAATTGGCAGCCAGAACGGCCGTTGAGCAGGGGAAAAGAGTGGCTCTCATCACGGTAGATACATTTCGGATAGCGGCTGTGAGCCAGCTGGAGACCTACGCCCGGATCATGGGTGTACCGATGGAGGTGGCTTCCACCAGAAGAGAGTTTCGCCAGGCTGTTGCGCGGCATGGGAACTGTGATCACCTGTTTGTGGATACGGTGGGGAGGAGTCCCAGAGACACCAGAGAGATAGACGAACTGCTGGATACGTTGAGTATTTCGAAGAAGATCCGCGGCTATCTGGTATTGAGCGCTACGACGGATCTGCATCAACTCCTGCTCGCTGAGACAAAATTCAAGGTGCTGCCTTATGAGAGCTATATCTTTACGAAACTGGATGAAGTGGAAGATGCCTCTCCTATGGTGAATTTTCTGTTATGTCAATCGAGGCCTGTATCCTATTTTACGACGGGGCAGCAGGTCCCCGAAGATATGGAACCGGCCTCCAAGAGGAGACTGGCAAAAATAATTCTGAGCGGAAGAGTCGGAACGATGGGCAGCATAGGCTATGAGGTGCACTAGAATGGATCAGGCGAGCCGCTTGCGGGACATGATCGAAAATGGAAAGGGTGGCAAAGAAAAGCTTATGGCGGCAAATGCAACTATGAATGCACACCAGGATGAATCCGGCATTCGGGTCATCTCTGTTACCAGCGGAAAAGGCGGTGTCGGGAAGACCAATGTGGTAGCTAATCTGGCGCTGGCTTTGACCCGATCCGGGAGAAGAGTCCTTATCCTGGACGCTGATCTCGGTCTGGGAAACATGGATGTGCTTCTCGGGTTAAACCACCACTACAGTATCCAGCACGTGTTGAACGGGGAGAAACGTCTCGAAGAAATTATTATCGAGGCGCCGGGCGGCTTTCAGCTCCTTCCCGCCGCTTCGGGCATCCAGGAACTGACGGAACTTGATCAGTCTCAGAGATTATTTCTGCTGGATGAACTGGACATGCTGCAGGACAGGTTCGATGTGTTGTTCATCGATACCGGGGCAGGCATCTCTGCCAATGTCATGTACTTCAATTTCGCGGCCATGGAGAAGGTTGTTGTCGTTACCAATGAGCCGGCTTCTCTCACCGATGCATATGCCCTGATAAAAGTTCTCACCAAGAAGTACCAGCAGAAGACGTTCAAGATCCTTATCAATCAAGCGAGAAACGCGCGGGAAGCCGAGCGGATATTCCGGCAGTTGAGCCAGGTAGTGGACAAGTTCCTTGGTGCGCCTTCCATAGACTACCTTGGTTGGATTCCCTACGACGAACACATTCCGAAGGCCGTCAGGCAACAGGAGGCGGTCCTGGCGGCCTATCCGGACGCGGCTGCCAGCAAGAGTTTTGTGCGGGTCGCCGAAAGCCTGATCGACAGTGTAGATCATCTGGATTTTGAAGGAGATATCAAGTTTTTCTGGAAAAAACTGGTAGACTCGTGGCGGACCAATTATGGCAACTAGCGCAGCGAAGAAAATCAGGCAGTACGGTCAAAATGGTCTTTCCGACTCACGGATAGCGGAGAGCGAAAAAGAACGATATGTAACTGAGTACGCGCCGTTGATCAAGACGGTTGCCGGGAGGCTGGCCATGAGATTGCCGACCCACGTTGATCAGAATGACCTCCTGAGCGCGGGTATTATGGGCCTGCTGGATGCCATAGAAAAGTTCGATCCGGAAAAGGGGGTAGCCTTTAAGTCGTATGCTGAATTTCGCATCAGGGGGGCCATGCTCGATGAATTACGCGCCATGGATTGGGTCCCCCGTTCAGTACGCAAGAATTCGAAGAGACTGGAAAAGGCATATGGCGCCGTAGAAATGCGAACAATGCAGCCCGCGAGCGATGAGGAGGTAGCGCAAGAGCTTGGCGTTGATCTGGATTCATTTTACCGCCTGCTCGAAGAAACCAGGGGTGTTTCCGTTTTCAATGAGGAGGATTTGGGAGAGCTGATATCCCATAAAAAGGTGGACAGCCTCTGGCATGCCTATCAGGGGTCCATGATGCCCGATCCTGTTCATTCTCTTGATTTTGCAGAAATGAAAGAGATACTGGCAGAGGCCATAGACGCCCTTCCAAAGAATGAGCGGATTGTTGTAACGCTTTATTACTACGAAGAACTCACCATGAAGGAAATAGGCGATGTCATCGGCTACACGGAGTCAAGGATCTCACAGCTGCATACCAAAGCGGTAATCAGGCTTCGCCATAAGATAAGACGGTATTTTGAAAACTGATTAGTATCCAAAATCCATTCGCAGAAGGATGCAATCCGGCACCGAGAGAGATAGACAACAGGATATGCCCGCCGAAGAAGAAAAAGAAGAATTACTGGAAGGAGCCGCGCCTCTCCCGAACCGGGATGACTCGCCTGAAGAGGTTAATCACCCTGAGGAGAAATCAAAAGATCTAGCCGACGAGGAGCAGATTGAGGAAGAAATAGTTCTCGACGAGGTCCTTGCGGAGGAAGACGAGGCTCCTGAACCGGACAGCCAAACAGATCTTAAAGACGAAGTACCTGAGGAAATAAAAACTTCAGGGAAAGAAGCCGGCGGTCCGGATGCATCGCCTCGACAAGGAGCCGACAGGAAGGGGACGTTTGTTTTCCTTCGGAAAAAATGGGTATTCACCCTGGGTGCAGGGCTCCTCATGGTATTGGGTCTCGGTTTCAGTTATGGATTCTTGAACGGGAAGCAGGGGAAACTCTCGGAATTGAATGGGCTCGCGGAAGGGCAGGCTAAGGAGGAGCGCGCGCTTGTGGAAACCGTGTTGAAACCCTTTTTTGTTCCCCAGCCTGAAGATTCCGAAAACAACGCGGTCAAACTGGTCATCTCGGTGCAGTGGAGCCGTGGCACACTCATCGCGTATAGAAAAAATGCGATCCGGGTCAGAGAAGAGGTGTATCAATACCTGCTGCAGGCAGCCGGATCAGGGGAAAATTTTGCGGAGAAAAAATCAGGACTTGCGTCTGAACTTGACCGGGTCTTACAGCACGCGCTTGCCATAAAAAACATTAGGGTTCGGGTTAATGAGATAGCGCCCATATAAGCGGGGCTTCAGGTTCGATTCGGAGATTCCCGATTCTTCGGGCGGGGAGGAATAGCATGGATGAATACACATCGCTCGCAGGTGCCTCCATCATAACACCACCCCATGGGAGAGTGTCCGGACTCACCGCGAAGAGAGGAATCGGCGAAAGGAAAAAGCAAAAGAGAAACGGCAAGGAAAAGCGCGAAAAGGAGGAAGATGTCGTGATCGTCCACAAACGGCTCCAGGCACTACCTGAAAGAGAAGGTGCCGCAGCGCGTCCAGTGGTGAAAGAGCGAGAGCAGGATGAGGAAGATATGGTGATACAGTATGGGAAGCGGCCCCCCGAAAAGAAACGGAAAAACAAGATTGATCTCATGATCTGATTGCGCGGGTGTCTATGCAAGAACAATATTGGGTAATTGCGCAACTGGCCATTGACATTTTCATGCTGGCCCTTCTGGTGGTCCTCTTGAAGATCATGAGTCGCAAAAGGGGAACTGCAGCGACTCCCGATTCGGTCTATTTGCAACCCGAGAACCTCTTGAAAGAAATGAAGCAGATCAGCGAGACCCTGGAAAAGAATCTGGAAGAAAAAAGAACCCTGACCCGAAATATCATCACAGAACTGGAGGCACTCCTTTCCGATGCCGAAGGAGCATCGCTCCGGCTCGAAGGTCTCATGGATACGTGGAAAAGGAGCAGCCTGTCCGACAAGAACCGGATTTCCGACACGGAACGTCTGAAGAAATCTGCGAGGGCCCTTTTGGAAAAGGGATTGGCCAAGAAGGAAATAGCCAGGCGCCTCGATGTTCCACTGGGGGAGCTTGAACTTATGCTGAAACTGCAGGGTCCGGCTCCAAGGAACGAAAAATGAAGAGCGTTTCCCTGAACGGGCCCCGGGAAGGTCAATCCCTCCAGAACAGCATACGAATTCAAGCCTCGCCCAAAGAGATCCATTTCAGAGCAGGCCAGGTTTTCCAAGGAAAAGTTGTGAATGCCAAGCCCCATGGTTTTATTCAGGTGACCACGGGAGGAACAACCTTCAAAGCGCGCACAGCGATCCCGTTGAGAGAAGGGAAATCATATTCCTTCCAGGTCAAGACAGCAGCGCCCCGGATTGAGCTCAAGGTCGTGAGAGAGGACGATCCCACCCCGATCTCAGCCGGCAAGTTGTGGGTATCGGCACAAAAAGAGAGGCTTCAGTTCGTGCCTCTCCTGCGCGATCTGGCCTCGTCACCTTCTCTAAAAGATCTTGGAAAATTTATCCCCCTTCTCCTTTACAACGGGCCGGCACAGGAAGACCCTTCCTGGTTTTCCCAGAGTCTTCTCAGCAGCGGGATGTTTTGGGAAAACAAGGTGTTTCGATGCCTTCTCCTCGATCAACCCCATGAACTCACTGCAACACTCATCGAAAATGATTTGAAAGGAACCTTGCTTTTCCTGAAGAAGAAAATGGAAAATTTCTCCTCCCCGACCCAGGATACGCAGACGGCGATGGAGCATATTGATCGGCTGCTTTCCTTTCTGGACGACAATCAGACCCTGAATATCAATATACTCAGGGAAGGCTGGGGCTGGTACTGGTTTATCCCGGGAGCAGGCCGGAGGGAATTTCTGCATGGAGAATTATTTGGAAGAAGGGAAGAGAGTGGTGACCTTCATCATCTGCACATGAATCTGTCTTTCAGCCGTCTGGGGGAGATTCATGTGGATTGTGTTCTGCGCGAGAGGGGTATCTCGCTCTCCATACAGGTGACCAACGAACGTATCGGGCGCTTCCTCGAGGGAAACATTGGCCTGCTGGAAAAGGGGATAGAAAAACAGGGTCTGGCGGTAAAGAGACTCGCTTGTGAGGTGGTTCCGGATGGAAGCCCGTTCAATCTCTTTTCCCAAGAAATGACTTCCAGTACGGTAATGGACATGGTGATTTGAATGGGAAGAGAAGAAATGATGAAACGGGGAGATGAAAAAGAGAGAAAGAAGGCGGTGGCACTGAAATATGACGCCGAGAAAGATAGTGCCCCGAGGGTTTCCGCAAAAGGGAGCGGCGCGGTTGCGGAAAAGATTGTCGAACTTGCGAGACAAAGGGGAATTCCTCTGAAAGAGGACCCGGACCTGGTCTCATCCCTCATGCACCTGGACTACCATGAAGAGATACCCCCCGCATTGTACCAGGTGGTCGCAGAGATACTTGCCTTTACCTACCGCATGAACAGGAAGTATGGGGGAGGATCATGAATTGTTCTCGGTTTTTGCCGGTAAATTTTTCCCTGATGCAGGAAACAAGTGCATCGTTGGTCCGGGCCTCTATCGAGAAGCATGCGGCATGCACAATTCCATTAGATGAAAAATATGCAATACCAAATACTTAAGTTATTTTCCTACAGGTTCGATTTCTTTTTTCTCCGTGGTACGCTTATTGCTACTACAGGAAATAGCATCAGACAGTTTGAAAAACTCAACCACTTGACTTTTCGAAAATTACCAGAGTCGTGGTCTGAAAAGGGAGAATGCACATTATGATCGGTATGCTGGAAGCGGTGCGAGGCTGCGTGAAAGAAGAAGTGAGGGCGGACGTGATCGCGAACAACCTGGCAAATGCCTCGGTCATCGGGTTCAAGAGAGACAGGATTTCTTTCAAAAACATGCTGATGGGAACCGATCAAGGGAGCACCGATTCCACTTCCGGTACCACCGATACGAGTGGAACCCAGACGGATCTGAGCCTTGTGCATATTCAGACGGATTTCAGCGGCGGTCCGCTCCGGCATACCGGAAATTCTCTGGATGTGGCCCTAAACGGGAGGGGGTTTTTCAAGATCCAGACCCCGGACGGAGTCCGGTATACTCGCAAGGGTAATTTTTCCTGCGATGGGCAGGGGGTGTTGATGACCCAGGATGGGAATCCGGTCCTCGGGAAGGGCGGCCCCATTACCATTTCGGGGAAGGATGTGGTCATAGACAAATCGGGAAGGGTCCTGGTGGACGGATCGGAAGTGGGGCAGCTTGACCTCACGGATGTTGCGCAGCCTGAACTCCTGGAAAAGGTCGGCGGAACATTTTTCAGCGCAGCAGAGGGGACCGAGGAACTCCCCCTCCCGGAGGAAACCTCTGTCAAGCAGGAGTATGTGGAAGACTCAAATGTGAATATCCCTGAAGAAATGGTGACCATGATCCATTCCCTCAGGGCTTACGAAAGTTACCAGAAAGCCATACAGGTGCTGGATGGACTCAATAACAAGGCGATCAACGACGTGAGCACTTTGAAATAGACCCGGGCGGGCATTCCGAAATTGAGTAATTAGTTTATCTTGCATTTAACATTGATCCGGCATCGGGATTCTTGAATTTGGCGTGAATTTTAGTTTTTGGAAGACATCCGTGTATTTTTAGGAAGAATTATACTGGTATTCGGCATTTGGAAATCAAGGTAATAGGGAGGGACTCATCATGATCAGGAGTTTGTGGACCGCTGCTTCAGGCATGGCAGCTCAAAAGCTCAATATGGACGTGATCGCGAACAACCTGGCCAATGTAAACACCAGCGGCTTCAAGAAGAGCAGGGCGGATTTCGAGGACCTGCTCTACCAGAATCTCCGCGCCCCGGGCGCCACGACAGCATCAGGCGGTCAGATACCAACGGGAATCCAGGTGGGCATGGGCACCAAGCCCACGTCCGTGCAAAAGATCTTCTCCCAGGGTGACTATGTGCAGACCAAGAACAATTTGGACCTGGCTATTGAAGGCAAGGGTTTTTTCAAGGTCTTGAGCAACGGTGAAGAGGTCTATGTGCGTTCGGGGAGCTTCAAGGTGGATAGCGAAGGATACATCTGCACGCCTGACGGGGACCGTTTGCAGCCCGAGTTCGCAATCCCTTCTGATACGGTCAATTTCACCATAGACTCCGGGGGCAACATGGTCGCCATGGACGCAGGGGGGAATGAGATCGCAAGCGCACAATTGACCCTTTTCAGCTTCTCCAATCCTGCCGGGCTCCTGAGCATGGGAGGGAATCGCTTTCAGCCCAGCCTGTCATCAGGTGACCCTGTGGAGGGAAATCCGGGAGTCGACGGCATGGGTACTGTATCACAGGGATATCTTGAGATGTCGAACGTGGACGTGGTGGAAGAAATGGTGAATATGATCACCAGCCAGCGGGCGTATGAAGTCAGTTCCAAGGCCATCAAGGCCGCTGACGAGATGCTGCAAATGACTGATAACATCATCAGATAGTGCCCATCCACAAATGGATTTTGAGGGAGCCATCCTAAGGAGCAAAAGACATGTCCGGTAGAGCAACAAGATTCCTTTCCTTTTCCTTGATCGCGGCAATGGCGCTCCTGACCCTTGGGCAGGCGGCAGGGGCAGTGGAATTGCACATCTGGATCAAAGAAAAGGTCAAGGTCACTGGTGACGCAGTCACCCTCGGGGACATCGCCACATTCACCCCGGAGAGGGACGAGCGCATTCCTGCACTGCGAGACAAAAAAATAGCAGCCGCTCCTGCTCCCGGAAGAGATCTGACCCTGAACAGCCGGTTTTTGATCTACCGGCTGTCGTCCCTCATGGGTGATGATCCGCAGGTACGAGTGAAGGTGCCTGAAAATCTCGTGGTGCACAGAGCTGGACAGGTCATCAGCACGAAAAAAATGACGGATATTTTGAGACACTATATTTTCAGTCACTCTCCATGGGACAGGGAAGAAATGGAACTCGAAAGGATGCATGTTCCCGGACCCCTGACCCTTCCGTGCGGGCGCCTGTCATGGGAGATTCAAGACAGGGGAGAGGAAGATTTCGTGGGTGATATCTCTCTGGTGATTTCTTTTTCCGTGGACGGCAGACTGTTCAAGGTGGTTCCCGTCAGCGGCCGGATCCTTGTCAACCGGAAGCTGATCAAGACCGTGAGAAAAATCGCCAGGGGAGAGGTCATTGGTGCGCAAGACCTCGTAGAAATGACTGAAAAATCGATGCGTTCCGACAAGAACAACATGACTCACCTGAATCGGATTGTCGGGAAGCGGGCGGCCAGGACCCTTCAAATGGGCCAGGTGATCACAAGGGGAATGGTGGAGATCCCGCCGGCGGTCAGAAAAGGTGACCGGGTTATCATAAAGGCGGAGAGCGGCACCGTAGCCGTGAGCGCACTCGGAAAGGTCATGGAGGACGGCCGCTCCGGCGATCAGATCATGGTTATCAATGTCAATAGTGGAAAGCAGATTTTTGCCACGGTGATAGGCCCGGGGCAGGTAAGAGTCAAGTTTTAGAATGGCGGGGAGATAGTACAATGGGAAAAAGACTGGTGACAGGTATGATGCTGATCGGACTGATGTTCTTCTCGGCCTGTGGGGGCGGAAAAGCGGTGAAGCAGAGCGCGAATATCCGACCGGGAGCACCTGCGGCAACGGCGGGACCCGCAACGACACATCGGGGAAATGAATACCAGAGCGCATCCGAGGCAAGCCTCTTTCAGGAAAGCACCTACTACGGATTTTTTCAAGACCTCCGTGCCCATAAAGTGGGAGACCTGGTGACTATCAATATCGTGGAGACATCGAAGGCCTCTAAGAAAGCGGATACAAACACGGCCCGGACCTCCTCAATTGACGCCGGCATCAATAACCTCTTGGGATATGAAGCCAAGATGGGATCGTGGGGTGTGCCTCACGCTTTTGATAATAACGCCATGGTCAAGGCCTCCATGGCGAACAAATTCGACGGCTCCGGCTCAACGAGCCGCGATGAAAGCATGACGGCATCCATCACGGCCAGGGTGGTGAGAGTCCTCCCCAACGGGAACCTTTTCATTGAGGGCACCCGCAAGATACGGGTGAACAACGAGACCCAGAACATCACCCTTTCGGGGATTATCCGGCCCAGCGACATTTCGCCTGACAATACAGTCCTTTCCAGCTATATCGCCAACGCAAAGATCGACTATACGGGGAAAGGCCCGGTGAGTGACAAACAGCGTCCCGGATGGCTGGCAAGAGTCCTGGACGTGGTCTGGCCTTTCTAGGAGGAGAACAATGGGAAAGCTACGCCGGCCATTGATGGTCCTGAGCATTTATCTCATCTTTCTTGCGCTGTTCTGTGCCGATCCTGTGTGGTCCGCAAGAATCAAGGATATCGCCTCCCTGAAAGGTGTTCGCAGCAATCAGTTGATCGGTTACGGCCTCGTGGTGGGACTCAACGGATCAGGGGATGGTGCGGGTACGAAATTCACCGTCCAGTCCCTGGTCAACATGATGGAACATCTGGGGATCCACGCGCTTCCCGACCAGGTGAAGGTCAGCAATGTGGCGGCGGTAATGGTGACTGCAGATTTGCCCCCTTTCGGGAGAGAGGGAAGCAAGCTCGACGTCCTCGTCTCATCGATAGGCGACGCAAAGAGCCTGCAGGGCGGCACCCTGCTCCTGACTCCTCTCCGGGGAGTCGACAACAGAATCTATTCGCTGGCCCAGGGCCCCCTGATCGTCGGAGGATTTGCGAGTTCAGGGGCCGCAGGCGGGGGAGTCCAGAAAAACCATCCCACAGTGGGCCGCATCCCGGGAGGCGGGACCATAGAAAGGGAGATTCCCTTTGATTTTGCGAAAATGCAGGACCTGGTCATCTCCCTGCACGAACCCGATTTCACAACGGCCGTGCGGGTCACGGATGCCATCAACAAGACCTTCGGCCAGAAAGTGGCCTTTCCCTCGGACGCGGGCACGATCAGGGTACGGGTCCCGGGCGATCAAAGAAAGAGCATGGTAGGAATGATGGCCTCCCTGGAACAGATCAATATCGAACCGGATTCAAAGGCCAGGATCATCCTCGATGAACGAACCGGGACGGTTGTGATGGGCCAGGATGTGCGCATCTCCTCCGTGGCAATAGCCCATGGAAACCTGAGTGTGACTATCAAGGAAAAGAGCCAGGTGAGCCAGCCCGCACCATTGAGCCAGGGACGGACGGTGGTTACTCCCGAAAGTAAGGTAGATGTCACCGAGGAACAGAAACGATTGATCGTGATGCCGGGGGGAACGAGCCTGGGTGAAGTGGTCAAGGCCCTCAATGCCATCGGAGTATCTCCCAGGGACCTGATTGCCGTATTCCAGGCCATCAAGGCTGCCGGCGCGCTGCAAGCTGATCTGGAAATCATTTAGGAGTCGAGAGGGTAGGGTCAGACGGATGGAAGGGATATGCAGGATACAACCATAAACACGAAGAATTATCTTCCTGACCAGGGAGAGCCGGCTCTGCGGGACCGGAAACTCAAAAAGGCCTGTAAAGACTTCGAATCCCTGCTCGCGTATCAACTCCTGAGAAGCATGCGCAAGACCATCGACAAGTGCGACCTCTTCCACGGAGGTCAGGGTGAAGAGGTCTATCAATCTCTTTTCGATATGGAAATATCGAAAAACATGAGTGACTTTGGTCCCAACAGCCTTGCCAGACTTCTCTATGAACAGCTGAAGGGAAAGGACGGCATCAGCGCTGATCTTCCCGGAGAACCTTCGGCTTGGCCGGTGAATGGGACGGTGTCATCCGGGTTTGGGTGGCGAAATGATCCTATCACGGGAGAGAGACGTTTCCACGATGGTGCCGATATCGCTGTGCCGGTCGGCACCTCGGTCAGGGCTGTCCTGCCCGGCAAGGTGACTTTCAGCGGGACCAAGAAGGGGTATGGGAATGTGATTATCCTGGACCATGGCAGGGGCCTGAGCACCCTGTATGCCCATAACAGCCGGAATCTCGCTCCACGCGGCGCTGTGGTTGAAGCGGGAACAGTCATCGCTGAGACAGGTTCTACCGGCAGGAGCACGGGGCCACATCTCCATTTTGAGGTGAGAAGAGACGGAAAGGCCCTGAATCCCATGGCTTTCCTGCCGGCGCCCTCAGGAACCATCAAGGTGGCCGTGAAAGGACGTTGAAGTGCTTCAGGATAGGTCCATTTTTGCCGATTACTACTAGTGGTGACCTGAGGTTTGTAGGAGCAGGCTCTGCCTGCGAGATCGCGAGTAGAGCCCGCTCCTGCGATCGAATGACGGCTCACCACTCATTTTGGAGGGACGGAAGATGAATTCCCTGGAAACGCAAGTAGAAGGCAGCTACGAAAGACAGGCTGCCATGCTGGAACAGCTTAAAGACTGCCTGGAACTGGAGCGGGAGAGCCTCATTCAGGTGGATGTGGATCAGCTCTGGGAGCTGATGGAGAAGAAAAACGCACTGATGCTGGATATTGAAAAGGCTGGGAACGCGATCAAGTGTCTCATGGAGCAGTGTTTTCCAGGATCCCCGGAAAGTCCCCGGGCCAACGCCTTGAAGTACTGGCCCTGGTTCAGGGATCTCAGGAAGCAGACAGATCTTCTGAAGGAAGATATCCGGGCCCGCTTGAAGGAAAACATGTCGTTTATCCAGGATACACTCGGGTTTTTTGATGAGTTGATAGGCACGATTCTGAAGGGCGGGACTGAAAGACTAGGATATGAGCACCTGAAAAAGGCCCAGGAACCCATGGGACCGAAAATTTATTATCGAGAGGCATGAGAAGCCGGTTCAAGGTTCACGGCTTCAATGATTCAAAGCTATATGAGACGTAAACTATCGCAGAGAGGTCCATTATGAGTGGTATCAGCCTGTTACTCAGTACCGCAAAGGACGCCCTCCTTGCACAGCAAATGGCTCTGGATGTGGTGAGTCACAACGTGGCAAATGTCAACACGCCCGATTATTCGAGACAGACTCCAATCCTGCAGGCCAGACCGCCGGTGCCTTACACAGGTCTCATCCTCGGAGGAGGAGTGGATATAACCAGCATACAGCGGAATGCGGATGCGTTCATCGAAAACAATCTCCAGCAAAATCAGTCGGATTTGAGCGCCACCTCTGAGATGGAGAATTATATGGGCGTTCTGGAGAACCTGTTCAATGAAAGTTCGGAGAACGGTCTGAGCAGCCAGATGGCCGATTTCTGGAACGCGTGGAATGATCTTGCGAATAATCCTTCAGGGGACGCTGAAAGAAATGCCCTTTACGAGCGGGGTGCCCTTCTATCTCAAGGCTTTTCCGAACTCAGCGGAAATATCGATCAATTGAACAAGCAATTGAACCTCTCTCTTGATTCCAGCGTCGGCCAGGTAAACGAGATGACGGCAAGAATCGCAGACCTCAACCAGCAAATCGCAACCATGAGCGCTATAGGCGACCCCAATGACCTCCTGGACCAGAGACAACACTTGATCAACCAGCTCTCCGAATATCTTGATATTTCCTACTATGTGAATTCCGACAACACCATGACGGTCACGACCGGGAAGGGATATGTGCTGGTGAGCCGGGCGGACAGCTATTCTCTGAGTTTTGACGGAAACCACGTCAGGTGGGAAAGTTCCGGGAGCAGCACGACTGATATTACGGATAGCATCACGGGAGGAAAGATGGGAGGCTGGCTGGAGATGCGAGACAGCATCATCCCGGAATACAACGATAAATTGAACCAGCTTTCCAATTCCTTCATATGGGAGGTGAACAACATCCACGCCCAGGGAGTGGGGCTGGAAACAATGACGGATGTGACAGGCACGTATGGGGCAAGCGACGCAACGCAGAACCTCTGGGATCAGAATTCAGGACTGGATTTCTGGAATTCGATTGACAGTACCGGGACGTTTAATATCTGGGTTTACGATTCCAGCGGGAATGTGGCAGGAGGCGGACCGAATACGATAGATGTCGACGGCGCAGGAGGAAATACGCTCAGTGGAATTGCTTCTGCCATTGATGGCATAGCAGGTATCCACGCTGAGGTCACAACCGACGGCAAACTCAGGGTATATTCCGATTCAGACCACTCCTTCGCCTTCTCGGGCGACACCAGTGGTGTCCTGGCAGAACTCGGTCTCAATACCTTCTTCACCGGCAGCGATGCTTCCGACATGGCCATGAATGCAAACCTGGATGCGAACAGGAATCTTATCGCCGCTGCAAAAGTGGATGCCACCGGTGAAATCGCCTCGGGCGATAATACGAACGCCGTTGATATGGCAGGCCTGCAGTACCGGGATGCCCCTGCGCTAGGGGATACCCTGGACAACTACCTGGCAAGCCTCGAGGGTTCTATTGGGATCAAGAGCCAGAGCATCACCCGGACGCGGGAGTACACTGAGACAATCGTGAACAAGCTCAAAGAAACAAAGAACAACATTTCTGCGGTCTCCATTGATGAGGAGATGACGGACTTGATTAAATACCAGCATGCCTATGCTGCGGCTGCTAAGCTTATCAGCGCCGCCGATGAAATGTATCAGACGATCCTGGACAGCAAGTAGATACGGTTCTGATTTTGGAGTCGTGACTCCGAACGTATGACTCGCGATTCCGAACTCCAGGCTCATGAATGGGCACTCAATTTTGGAGGATTTTTCCATGCGCATATCCAACCAGAGCACCTACGATGTCGTCAAATACCAACTGGCAAATACAGCGACGGATCTGATCAAGGCAAACGAGGTCGTCACCAGCGGCAAGCGGATCAACAAGCTGTCGGATGACCCCATCGGGTTGGTGCAGGTACTGAGCCTGCGGGAATCTCTGTCATCCATGAACCAACTGGGGCGAAATGTCTCCACGGCAAGGACCTGGCTCGATGGAGGGGAAACCGCGCTCAGCAGCGTGAAGGACCTGATTACCGACATGAAGACGCTTGCCGTCCAGATGGCCAACGGGACGGAGGGGGCAAACGAGCGGGCGGCGGCAGCAGATCAGGTCGAAGGGACCCTTGAGCAGATCGTATCCCTGGCAAACACCCAGGTCAACGGCCAGTATATCTTTGCCGGAACAAAGACCGACACCGAACCGTTTTCCATCGATCGTGATGCGAGCGGGAATCCCACCGGAGTTACTTACTCCGGAAATGACACACCGTTCAGCATCAAGATCGGGAAGACCGCCACCCTTGAAGTCGGACATGATGGAGAGGCCGTGTTCGGAGATGGAAGCACATCGGGTATTTTCAAGAGCCTGATCGATTTCAAAACCGCTCTTGAAACGAATGATGACGCAGGCATCCAGCAGGCTATGGACGATCTGGATACCGACTTGAATCAAATGATAAGCGCAACCTCCGATATAGGGACAAAAGGGGTGGGACTGGATGTTAAAGAGAAGATCCTTCAAGACCTGAACCTGAGTTACACGGAAAGGAAGTCCAACCTCGAGGATGCGGATATCCTGGCGGCCATATCCGATGTCAATTCAAAGGAAACAGCATACCAGGCGGCCCTTGCTTCTTCCGCCAAAGTGATGCAGGTCAGCCTGCTTGACTACTTATAGAAGTGAGTGCCCCGCAGGAGCGAGTTCTGCGCACGACATTGCAGGCAGAGTGGTCGCAGGCAGAGCCTGCTCCTACATGAGTCAACTTGCCACGGAGGGCAACTATGCTTGTTCTGACCAGGAAGGTCGATGAATGTATCAATATCGGAGATGATGTCGTCATAAAGGTCATTGGCATAGACGGCATGCAGGTAAAGCTGGGAATCGATGCGCCCGGAAACGTCCGTGTTCTTCGCCGGGAAGTATACGAAAAGATCAGAGACGAAAACATCCGCTCCGCCAAGGGGAATACTTCAGCATTCGCAAAAGCTGTTGAACTGTTCAAAGAACAGGAACATACACCGAAGTAGTGGGCTTTCTTGTTTTGCGCATCACGTCCCCCTTTGAAAAGGGGGACGGAGGGGGATTTCTTAAAGAGAGGAAGAACGCCTTGAAACTGGAAACCAGAGACTTTGGACAGGTAGAGATTGACGAGACGAGAGTGATTACCATGCCCGCCGGCATGCCGGGTTTCCCGGGGTTGGGGCGTTTCATCATTCTGGAAAGAGAGGAGACCCGGCCATTCCTCTGGTACCAGTGTGTAGACGATCCAGGCCTGGCATTCGTCATCATAAACCCGAATCTTTTTCGACCCGACTATTTAGTGGACCTGGGAGCAGCTCTGAGAGATATGTCGTGGAGAGATGACAAAGAGGAGGACCTGTTGGTTTATGTCATCGTGAACGCGTCGGAAGGAGTCCCGGAAAAAATTACCGCCAATCTCATCGGGCCGATCGTAATCAATACCAGCAAAAAAGAGGCTGCCCAGTTGGTGATCACCGGGAGCCCCTATTCACACAAACAACTTGTTTTTCAGTCTTCCTGATCTGAAAATTCCCTAAAATTTGCAGAATTCTCCTTCTCGGTCACACCTGTTTGTCGAACAATATTCCCATCATGTCTCCCAGCTTGTCCGCTAGCTCAAGCAACTCCTGGGGTGGAATCTGTCTGATCAGTTCGCCTGTGTCCTTGTCCACCACCCGCACCACTGTTCGTCCGGTTTCCTCATGCACGGAAAATTGAAGGGCGACACGATGGATCGCCTCCATATCATCGTTCAATGCTTTCAGAAGAGCAGCGGGTATATTGCTCTTGGGTGTCTGTTTTTGCTGTTCCTGGGCCTTGTCTCCTTTGGTAATCAGGGAATCCACGGCTGCATTTCCCGCAATCGCATTCGCAGGAAGCGAGTTCTGGAGCCTGGCTGTGTTGATTGCCTCTATCGACATGTTCATCACCTCACAATCCTGTGTCTCAAGGTCGGAATCGGAAGCCTTTCTTCTTGTAGACCTTGAGGCACTGGCGCTTTTTCTTTGATACTACGATTTGCGAAAATAACTGGTCTTTCTTCTCCTCCAAGGATCTGCGCGTCCGATCCACGGCCTCTTTCAGGTCGACCAGCATTTGGTAATCCTCAGGATTTGTGAAAGGGCCGCAGTCAACCAGACGCCCAAAGGCCTCATCGTGCTCCAGCACCAGGCGATCAATCCCCGTCAGATTACCATGCTTCAGTGCGGTTACGAGGGCCTCGCTTGTTTCCCGAAACGCCTTGATCTCTCCATCAAGATTATGATGCGACATGGAGACCACCATAGTGTGTTCCCGGCTGTGCAGACGTTGCGCTTTCTCCCGGGGTCGTCGAGGCTTCTGAACCACCCAGTTGCCGGACCGCCTGTTCCCACGCACTCAGGAGGCTTTCGAGAAGTCTCTTTACCTCCCGGAGAGCGGAAACGTTTCCGGCACGGTTTGCTTCGGTCAATCTCCGGATCATGTAGACATAAAGGTTTGAGAGATTACGGACAATCTCCCCGCCTGTCTTCCGGTCAAGGGCATTGTCCAGTTCGCCGATGATGGCAATGGCTCGGGAGATGTATTCGCCTTTCTTTGCGATATTGCGTGCCTCCAGGACTCTTTCGGCAAACCCAACAAAGCGTATGGCTCCTTCATACAGGTCAAGGAGTATTCTTGTCTTGTTGGAACTCGTGTCTACATAGACCTTATGGTAGGTATTCATCGCCTGTTGCATTCCCTTTATCCTTTCCGGTTTCCTGTTTTCGCCTGTTAATTTCCCGCTATCTGCTTGTTCAGATTGGTAAGGGAAGTGATCTGTTGGGTCAAATAATCGCTGGTTTGCTGGTATCCGCTCAGGAGCTGTTCGAGGGCGTTAAACTGTGCCCAGAGTATATCCTCTTGCTTGGAGGCCCTTGTCTCCAGATCATCCTGCTTATCTTGTAAATCATCAATGCTGCTCTGCAGTCCATCTTCTTTGGCGGCTATGATGCCGCTTGCAGGGCTCGTTACCACATCCAGATAATCGGAAAGAGAAGTGACAATTCCCTGGCTGGTATCCGAGTCGGCCGTAAAGATCGCTGTTACGTCAGAGATATTGCTGGTAAGGGCATCTGTCAGCTTCCCGTCATCCATTTGCATTTTGCCGTACCGGTCTATTGACAGGCCGATACTGAAGAGGGTGTCGTCACCGTTCTCCGTTCCTTCGACCTGCCGCCCCAGGATATTTGCCAGACTCCGGGTAATTGATCTGAGCGTGGAATCTCCGATGAGGGCCCCAGACGACCCCCCTTCGCCCCCATAAGCCTGCTGGCTGGACAGTTCATCCGTTAACTTGTTATAGGCATCCACAAGTGTACTGATTTTTTCCTTGATGGTGCCAGTGTCACGCGTTATGTCCACATTCACCGTTTCCGTGTCGTCCGCCTTGTGGAGATTCAGGGTGACGCCGCTGATCAAATCCGTAATGGTGTTGGTGGACCGTTCAACATCGATGCCGTCTATCGTCAGCCGGCTGTTAGCAGCAGCCCGGGTGGTTACCAAGGCTCCGGATTCGTACAGGCTGTCCAGTTGGCCGTCGCCGCCGTTGCTGAGGCTGACGCTGATGGTATTGTCCGCGCCGCTTTCTTCAGAGGTCATTGTCAGGTAGACATGCCCCAGGCCGTCATCAATCACGCTTGCGGTGACGCCCGCGCCAGCGCTGTTGATTGCCTGGGCAATGCCGGACAAGGTTTCATGGTCTGAATCGATAGCCACATCTACCGCATCATTGGTTCCCACTTGAATCGTAATGGTTCCCGTTCCGACCACGTCTGTCGAAGCGGTAAATGCAGCGCTTCGAACGGAATGGGCCTGAGCCAGAGCACGTACAGTAATGGAATGATTCCCCAGTGCAGCCGATCCTGAACTGGAGACCGTTAGAATATCTTCGTTCGAGGAGATACTTGATGAGGCGGCAAAGCTGCTTGGATATCTCAGGTCGTTGGCCGCGGATTGAAATGCACTGAGCGCACTCTTGACTTCTCCGTATGCCGAGAGCTTGACTTTAAAGGCGTCTTCCTGCTGCTGGAGCAGTGTGATGGGCTGGCGTTCCAGCTCCATCAGCTTGTCAATGATGCTCTGTGTATCAAGCCCGCTTGCCAGGCCCCCGACTGCAACTCCCATTTCCCTATCCTCTCAATTCGTGTTGCAGGGAGGCCGTGTTCGGCCTCCCTTGTTTGCCATCGCTACTTCAGGAGTGCGAGCGCTGCCTGCGGGATGGCGTTTGCCTGGGAAAGCATAGCAACACCTGCCTGCTGCAGAATCTGCGCCCGGGTCAGATTTGCGGTTTCCGCCGCAAAGTCGGCGTCCATAATCTGGGACCTGGCCGCTGACACATTCTCCGAAATGTTCATGAG
>CAZONI010000055.1:0-24893 GCA_964581175.1 uncultured Desulfobacteraceae bacterium | reverse complement strand
GCCGAGTCTCGAGATCCCTCCTGCTACGGCAATTGCTGAACGGATACCGGGGAAAAAGCGATTCAACACAATGAGCAGATATCCGTACTTCCGGAACCAGGACTCAGCCTTCAGGATGTCCTTTGCCTTGAAAAACCGGTAATCGCGCTCCAGGAAAAAACCCCTTCCGAGGTACATTCCCACCCAGAAGAGTAAAAGAAAACCCACGATGCTTCCAACGGTTGTTGCCGTGTACACCCACAAAAACCTAAGTCGATGAGTGCCCACCAGAAAGGCGCCGAAAGCGGTTATGGTATCCCCGGGAATGGGAGGGAACACATTTTCCACAAAGGCACTTACTCCCAGGGCAACATACAGCAAAGCCGCCGGGAGTGCATTCATCCATTCCAGGAATCGGTCAATGTAAGGCATATGGCGATCTCCAGCAAAATTGAGCGAATTATCCAGTTTTCTTCATAAAAACACAACCCATGATTTTATCTTGACTGCCTTGACAACCATCTGGTATCACAACATCCTGACCGATCACGAAAAATACAGGGAAATGCTATGGCAAAAAAGAAAATCACCCGCAAAGAATTACTGAAAGAACAAGATGAATTTCTGACACTGTCTGAAAAGGCCGTCAAGTATGCGAGGGGCCATGTAAAGCAGATGGAATATCTCGGCATTGCTCTGGGTGTTCTTGTCCTTCTTTTTTTTGGTGGGTACTCCTACTATAAGTACATCAACAAGAAGGGACAGGAAACCTATAACAAGGCCTACGAAATTTTCAAAGACGGCTTCAAACCGGACCTGAACCTTGTCGATATCAATAAGTCAGGAGAATTGTTCAAGAAAGTAATAGATCGGTACGGCCTTTCAAAAGCCGCACGCCTGGCCCTGCCTGAAGATGCCTACGTGAAATTTCTCGACAAGGATTATGACGGCGCCATTTCCCTCTACCGCAAATTTCTGGATAAAGTTTCCGGGAATTACCGCTACGAATCCCTGGCACGGCTGGCCCTGGCAGCATGCTACGAACAAAAGCGGGAACTGGCAACCGCCATTGTTTCATTGAAACCCATCCTCTCGGAAGAGGGCAACCCTTTTCGGGAGCAGGCCCTCCTTCTCCTGGCCCGTCTCTACCGCCTCAACCACCAGGAGGATGAAAAGGAGAAGGTGATCAAGGAGTTCATGGAAACATACAAAGACTCCCCGTTTCTCCCCATGATCAAGGCACACCTGTAGCATAACCGTATCAGCTCAATTGAAAGAGGGGTGATTTTGCTTGACGCCCCCTTTTTTTTTCATTAATCCCCCTGAGTAGTTAAAGTGCAGCTTTTGGGAAGGAGGCCTGTCATGATTATCGGGGAAATGTTGGCCCGCAATGCCAGGATGTACGGTGACGAGATCGCCTTGATTGAGAGGGAGCCCGCAAAGGACAGGAGGGCTTTCATGACCTGGAAGGAATTCGACGATTCCGCCAACCGTATCGCCAATGCCCTCATTTCAAAGGGAATCAAGAAAGGTGACAAGGTAATCCACCTCATGATGAATTGCCTGGAATGGCTGCCGGTCTATTTCGGCATCCTGAGAACAGGCGCCTGGGCGGTCCCGCTCAATTTCAGATTTACGGCCGAAGACATTCGTTATTGTGCGGAAATCGCTGAAGCCGTAGCCATGATCTTTGGAGAGGAATTCATCGATCGGGTCGGCACCATCAAGGAGGACCTCGGAAGCATCAGAGATTATGTGTTTGTCGGTCCCGATGTCCTGAAGCCTGATTATGCCGAGTCGTATAACGCCTTCCTGGAGGCAGGATCCTCCGAAGCGCCCCGTGTTCCTGCAAATCTCCTGGATGAGGCAGCGCTCTATTTCACCTCCGGAACCACCGGCACCCCGAAGCCGATACTCCTGACCCAAAAGAACCTTGAGTCCGCCGCCATTACAGAGAATCGGCATCATAATCAGACCCATAGAGACAATTTTCTTTGCATTCCCCCTCTCTATCACACGGGGGCCAAGATGCATTGGTTCGGAAATCTTATTGTCGGCGCCAGAGCGGTCATCCTCAAGGGAATCAAACCCCGGTGGATCATTGAAGCAGTCTCGCAGGAAAAGTGCACCATTGTGTGGCTGCTGGTCCCCTGGGCCCAGGATATCCTGGTGGCCATTGAAAACGGAGACCTGAAGCTCGGAGATTACGAGCTTGACCAATGGCGGCTGATGCACATCGGTGCGCAGCCTGTCCCTCCAAGCCTGATCAAGAACTGGAAAAGGGTTTTCCCCCACCATGAGTATGACACGGATTACGGCTTGAGCGAATCAACGGGGCCGGGGTGTGTGCATCTCGGCCTGGAAAATATCCATAAGGTGGGCGCCATCGGCATTCCCGGGTTTGATTGGGAATGCAAAATCGTGGACACCGGCCTCCGCGCCCTGCCGAAGGGCGAAGTGGGGGAACTCATGGTAAAGGGGCCAGGGGTCATGAAAGAGTATTACAAAAACCCGGAGGCCACTTTAAATACGCTTTTTGACGGCTGGCTCCTGACCGGGGACATGGCGCGAGTGGACGAGGATGGTTTTATCTGGCTCGTGGACCGGAAAAAGGATGTGATTATTTCGGGCGGAGAAAATATCTTTCCCGTAGAAATAGAAGATTTTCTTCTTGAAAATGCGAAAATTCAGGATACCGCCGTTATCGGGATTCCCGACGACAGACTCGGCGAAATCGTGACTGCAATAGTCCAACTCAAGCCCGGCCAGGGAATGAACGAGGAAGAACTCCTGGCCTTCTGTGAGAGCCTCCCCCGGTACAAAAGGCCGCGCAAGGTCTTCTTTGACGATGTTCCCCGGAACCCAACCGGAAAGATAGAAAAACCGAAGCTGAGGAAAAAGTACACCGGCGGCTCCGCGAGCTTCAAGACTTCATAGCATCTATTTCCCTGTGGAAAAGCACTATTTTTTCTTGACAATCTCAGCGAGCTTGGGTAGTGATCTATATAGCTGAAATATAGCTGTTTTATGGCTGTCAAACCATTTTAACGTTGTGATTAAACTCTAAAGGTCGGGGGATAAAAATGCATAGACTATTAACAGACTCGCCGGGAAAGGAGATGCTCCTGCTGGGAAATGAGGCTATTGCCCGGGGAGCGTTGGAAGGCGGGATGGCATTTGCCACCTGCTATCCGGGAACTCCTTCATCGGAGATACCCGAACAGTTTTTCAAGATCAGCCAGGAGTCAGATCTTTACTTCGAGTACTCCACCAATGAGAAGGTTGCCCTGGAGGTAGCGGCGGGTGCCGCGGTTTGCGGCATCCGGACCATGGTGACCATGAAGCATGTGGGGGTCAATGTGGCGGCCGACCCGCTCATGACTCTTGCCTATGTTGGGACGAAGGGGGGCATGGTGATCATCACCGCAGATGATCCCTCCCTGTTCTCGAGCCAGAACGAACAGGACAACCGGTTTTACGCGCGCCTTTCCGGCTTGCCGATGCTTGAACCTACGAACGCCCAGGAAATGAAGGACATCACCATTTACGCCCTGGAATTATCCGAGGAATTGGAATTGCCCGTGCTTCTGAGGACAACGACCAGATTGAATCACATCCGGGGGAGCGTAAAGCTCGGCGACCTGAAGCCGCTCAAAACAAAAGGAAATTTTCAGAAGAACCCGTTTCACTTCGTCGTGGTACCGGCTGTCGGCCGAAACCTCCATAAGGTGCTTCTGCAAAAATATGAAAAGGCCGCCGGGAAGAGCGAGAAATCGCCGTACAATATAATTATCGGAAAGGGCAAGTGGGGCATCGTCACCAACGGCGTCAGTTATAATTACGTGAAGGACGCGGTGGAAGACCTCGGGCTGAGCGACGAGGTGAGTATCCTGAAACTTGGTTTTTCGTGGCCCCTGCCGCGAGACCTCATTGTCCGGTTCCTCATGCAGGTGGAAAAGGTCCTGGTTGTGGAGGAATTGGAACCGATTATGGAGAACGACATCAAGGCCATGGCCCACGAGAGCACCCTTACTCTTCCCATCAGAGGGAAAGGGGTAGGAAGGCTGTCCCGGCTCTTCGAATACGATCCAGGCATGGTCCGGGAAGCCATTGCACAGTATTTCGGAGTGGAATACAAGGGAACGAAGGCCCTGGATCTTTCCGGCATCCCCGAACTTCCCGGAAGGCCGCCGACCCTGTGTCCGGGCTGTCCTCACCGGGCCACCTACTATTCGGTCAAACAGGTCTACGGGCCCGACGCAATTCATCCCACGGATATCGGCTGCTATACCCTTGGACTGCTGCCCCCCATCTCCATGGCCGATTTTCTGGTCTGTATGGGTTCCTCGGTCAGTTCCTCCTGTGGCTTTTCAGAGGCCTCCGATCAGAAAGTAGTTTCCTTTATCGGTGATTCAACCTTCTTCCACTCAGGCATAACGGGGCTCATTAACGCGGTCCACAACAATCACAAATTTACCCTGGTGATCCTGGACAACGGAACCACGGCCATGACCGGGCATCAACCCCATCCGGGGGTCGATACGGGTCCCCTGGGGGTAAACCTGAGTCAAATCTCTCTCGAAGATGTTGTCCGGGGTTGCGGCGTGAAGGATGTGCATGTTGTTAAACCCTTCAAGATCAGAAAGACCATGGAAGCTGTGAAGGCAGCCATGGAATATGACGGTCTGTCCGTGATCATCTCCAGGGAAATGTGTCCTCTTTTTGCGAAGGCTACGGGTCAGGGCAAGAAAGCCAGGCCGTTTTCCGTCAACCATGACAAGTGCAAAAACCACCGGGATTGTATAAACCTGCTGGCCTGTCCGGCCATGTATCTTGACGGAGAACAGGTCGAAATTAATAAGTATTTATGCATCGGATGCTCTGTCTGCGCGCAGGTTTGTCCCGAAAACGCTATCCTGCCGATGAAGGGATAAGAGGGGGATCATATGGAAACCAAAAGGTTGGTATTTGTGGGCGTGGGCGGCCAGGGCAACCTCCTGGCCTCTCGCCTCTTGGGCGAAGCGGCCCTTGCCGAGGGCGTGCCCGCTGTAGTGAGCGAGATCCACGGCATGGCCCAGAGAGGCGGAATCGTCGAGTCCGCGGTATTGATAGGGAACGTAACCAGCCCCATAGTCTCCCCGGGAGAGGCAGACGTTCTTATCAGCTTTGAACCGGTCGAGACCCTGCGTGCACTTGGAAAATGCAATAAATCCTCGGTGATCATCACCAATGTACATCCCCTCCCTCCATTTACCGTGGCCGTGGGTCAGGGCACCTACCCTGACGTGGACGACATGCTTGCTTTGATACGGAAAAAGGCGGGAAGAGTGATAGCCCTGGACGGTGACGCCATCGCCGAAGAAGTGGGAAATCCCCTTGCTCTCAACATGGTCATGCTCGGGGCACTCATCGGGTCGGAGACGATTCCCATTACCGCAGAGGATATGAAAAAGACCATCTCCAGCTCAACCAAAAAGGCGTTCCTGGAATCAAATCTCGCCGCGTTTGACAGGGGGTTTGAGGAAGCAAAGGCCAACTGACCCTCATCCTGCAGATCGGAGGGCATGGGAGGGCGCCCAGAGAGGGCACAGGGAGGAGGCCATTTCTTCCGTTCCGAGGCTCCGGGCTGGGCTTTTCTGTGACGTATCTCCGGGGAGTTTTGCCCCCTCCGCATTCCACCCTTCGGGATGGCTGCGGCTTCCCCCAGAGATACATCACGAAAAGACTGCGCCCCTCTCATCAGTCACTTCAGACAAGGCTTCCTCCCTGTGCATCATGCTCTTCTAGATCCCGGATCGGGGAAATGTATCCGGGTCCTCCACCGATGGTGGAGGGTTTGGTTCAACCAGGCCAACATTTTGGCGGCGGTTTGTTACACATGTGTTTTGGAGGGAGGTGTTGAAACTGGGGAATGATCGTGCCATTGCCCTGGTTTCAACCCCCTGGCCGCTCTTTAACCGTCCTTCCATTCAGCTCGGATCCCTGAAAGCCTTCCTCCAAAAAGAACTCCCCTGCCTGCCCGTCCACGCCCACCATCTCTACCTGAACGTCGCAGAATTGTTGGGCTACGAACTGTACCGGGAGGTCTCCGAGAGAAGCTGGGTGGCGGAATCCGTCTATGCCGCGCTTCTCTATCCCGAAAAATTCGAATCCATTGAAGCATTCTGGTGGCGCAAATCTTTCATCCGGTCTTTCTTCCCCCCTGGATGCGATTTTCACTGGCTCTGCCGGGAAGTTCAGGAGGTATCCGGGCGCCTTCTCAATAGCATTAGCTGGCGCAACTATCTGCTGGCCGGCTTTTCCGTTTGCTTCGGGCAGCTCACGAGCAGCATGTACTTCATCCGTGAAATAAGATCCCAGGCGCCCGGGCTGAAAATCGTCATCGGGGGATCGTCCTGTGCAGGCGAGATGGGAGAGTCTCTGCTCCAGGTCTTCCCGGAAATCGATTTTGTCGTGCAGGGGGAAGGAGAATTGCCTCTCGCACACCTGGTCAATTCTTTGAGTCAAGGCCGGTCGGTCCCGGACCAGCTCTCTTTGCCGGGAGTTCTTGCCCGGCCTTCATCGGGGAGATCCGCTGGCGCGACTCAGCAGGTGGCCAGGATGGATGATCTTCCCTCTCCCCTTTATGATGACTATTTTCAAACTTTATATACCTTTCCACCGGAAAAGCGTTTTTTTCCAAAAATTCCCGTTGAAATTTCCAGGGGCTGTTGGTGGAGGAAAGAATCTCCCACAGGCAAGCGCTCCGGGTGCGCCTTTTGCAACCTGAACGTTCAGTGGAAAGGATACCGCTCTAAGACACCCTCCCGCGTCATTTCAGAGGTGGATAGCTTATCCGAAAAACACCAGGTCCTGTCCATTTCTTTCATGGACAACCTCCTGCCGGCGAAGGGACTGAAAGAAATATTCGAGAAAATGACCTCCCTCGGAAAAGAGCTTCGGTTCTTTGCTGAAATTCGCGCCACAACTCCCCGGCACGTTCTGGCCGCCATGGGAACTGCAGGTACCGAGACAGTCCAGGTGGGTGTGGAGGCCTTGAGCACATCTCTCCTCAAGAAGCTGAACAAGGGAACCACGGCCATGACAAACCTCCAGATAATGAGAGACTGTGAAATACCGGGCTTGCCCGATCTGACCGGAAATCTGATCGTGCGCTTCCCATCAAGCGATGAAACGGACGTCTCCGAAACCCTGGCGACCCTGGCTTTTGTCTTTCCTTTTCGGCCCTTGAAGACGACCCCATTCTGGCTCGGGTATGCGAGCCCAGTATTCGGAAATCCGCGTATATACGGCATCCGAATAAGGGGGAACCATCACTTGTACGGGCGCATGTTTCCTGCCGAGATCTACCGTGGGCTCAAACTCATGATCCAGGAATATTCCGGGCAAAAACGCTATCAGCGGCGGATCTGGAAACGGGTGGAAGAAAAAGTTCGAGAGTGGCGGGAGACGTACGAGGAGTTGCGGAAAGCCCCCGGAAGCGGTCCCATTCTGTCATATCTGGATGGAAAGAATTTCATGATCATACGGCAGCTGCGCCTGGGCCGAAATCCCATGACCCACAGGCTGGCAGGGACGTCCAGGAACATCTACCTCTTTTGCCAGAGCCACCGTTCAATCCGGGAAATCCTGGCTCAATCCCCCGGCCTCCAGGAAGACAGACTCCTGTCCTTCCTGGATACAATGGTAGCCAAAAGCCTCATGTTCAAGGAGGGAGATCGGTACCTGAGCCTCGCGGTGCCGTCCCGTCACGCTTTCTCATAGACGCCCAGAATCCCGTTCATTGGGCTCAAGTCCTCTCTCAGCCGAAGCCCCTCATAGCGAGGCATGATCCTGTCCAGTCCGTAGACGAGAAAATGGGCCCCTTTTGCGGCCCGTTCCGCTATCATTGCCGCAAACTCCTGATGCATAATCAGGTAGGTATAGAAAAGGTCGAAATCCTCAAAAGCGAGGCCTGTATCGATCTCGATCTGCCGGTGAACGCGCGGGTCGATTGAATCCCCCGCGAAGAGATAGATGTTTTTCGGCGGGGGAATGAGTCGTGCCCCTTGCAAATCATGCTCCAGTGCGGCCTTCAAAGGGGCATATTCGTCGAGGGTCCAGGGGTCCAGTTCCACTCCCACGGAGGTTCGAACCATGTAGCTGAAAAGGATGTTTACGCGGCCGTCGGCACAACCCAGGTCCAGGAAACGGGAGCGATGGGGGAGAATCAGGTCTTCCTGCAACAGGCGCTGGAAACAGCCGGCCAGGAGAGCGAGATCGCTGGACCTCCTGAATCCAAGAGCACCCACATCGCCGACTTTTCTCTGATCGTAAAAGCGTGCCACGCTGAGGAGGGTTTGTTTCAGCCGTTCATTCATTCCTGTGATTCAGGCGCCGTTGCTTCCGGATTTCTCAAGATCTTCTTGATTCGCTCGTGCAGGAGAAACAGGAGATTGATTTCTTCTCCCTCCAGCTCGCGAAGCCGGACCATTGTTCCGGGGTCCACGTAGTCCTGGATATTCTTACACACGTAATTGATGCAGATCACGTGGCGTGCTTTCAGGCAACATCCCTCCGGCGAAAGGAAAAAACAGCTGTTAGCCTCCCACCTTTCTGCGGGCAGATGGACACCCAGGGCAAGGTTGATGAGCAGGACATATCCATCATAGCGGTTCTCGATTCCGGCCCCACAACAGGATCCCCCCTCCACTTCTTCGCAGGTCCTGCAGATTTGGGTGAGACCCGCCGCTTTCCTGTCTGATCTGGATCTCTCGAGGGCCTGCCGGAGATCCTCAAAGAGCCCTTCAACCTCAGCGTGACGGAGCCAGGATTTTTCACCTTTCTGATGGGTAACCCGGGCCCACGAGATCTTTTCTCTGATAGATCCGGAAATGGCAAGGTTTCCCATGGAGGACCCTATTTCTTTTTCCCGCCGCCCTGCTTTTTCCGGCGCGTGCTTCTCTTTTCCTCCTTTTCCTCCTTTTCGGCGAAACTCTTCAGGCCTTCTGCCAGCTCTTTGAGTTTCGTGTCGACGAGTTCATTGATGGTGTCTTTCGGGTACGTCCCATCGGCCTTCTTTTCGCCCGCCTTTTTTCCGGTAAGAATCTCAATCCCCTCATCTATGGTTCGGACGGCATAGATATGAAATGTTCCCTTGTCCACCGCTTCCACCACATCCTTTCGGAGCATGAGATCTTTAATGTTGGATTCCGGGATCATGACTCCCTGGTCTCCGCTGTATCCCTTTTTCTTGCAGCAGTCAAAAAATCCCTCGATCTTCTGGTTCACCCCGCCGATGGCCTGCACCTCACCTTTCTGATTGACCGATCCTGTTACCGCGATATTCTGCTTGATGGGGACACCCGAAAGGCTGGAAAGGAGCGCGTAGATTTCCGTGCTGGAGGCACTGTCCCCGTCCACCCCGCTGTACGACTGTTCAAAGGCAATACTCGCGCTCACCGTGAGGGGTTTTTCCTGGGCATATTTCTTCCTGAGATACCCGCCCAAAATCAGGACGCCCTTGTTATGTGTGCTTCCGGAAAGATCCGCTTCGCGCTCGATATTGATAATGCCTGCACGACCCATGGATGTGGAAACCGTTATCCGGCTCGGCTTTCCGAACATGTAGTCTCCCAGACTATAGACGGCAAGGCCGTTTACCTGCCCGACCGCCGCTCCGGATACATCGATCATAAGCGTTCCCCGATCGATCATCTCCTGAAGATGCTGCTCGATCAGGTTGGACCGGTAAATCCTGGCTTCAATCGCTTTCTGCACATGCTCTTCGTGAACAATGTCCTGCTTCTTCTGTCCGGCCCAGAAATCCGCTTCCCGGAGGAGATCGGTGATGGCGGGAAAACTCGTGGATATCTTCTCCTGTCTTCCGGTCATTCGAACGGCCTCTTCCACCAGGCTCGCTACCGCAGCACGGTCAAACGGCCTCAAGTCTTCATCATCGCATTTCATTCGGATGAACCGGGTAAATTGCTGAATAGACTCCTGGGTCTTGTCCATGGAGCTGTCGAAGTCCGCCCTCACTTTAAATATCTTCTTCACATCTTCATCATAGTACAGGAGGAGATGGTAGAGATACAGATCCGAAATAATAACAACCTTCACGTTCAGATCGATGGGTTCGGGCTTGATCCCTGAGGTGGTGAAGAGATAAAAAGGGTCATAGGTCTGGATTTCCAGTTTTTCGGACTTGAGCGCCCTCTTGAGGGCCTGCCACACTCCCTGCTCCACAACTGCATCCATGAGGTTGAAAACCAGGTACCCCCCATTTGCCTTTATGAAAGATCCAGCCTTGATCTTGCTGAAATCGGTCCGCCACACCCCGCTCCGGTCAACAACCCGTTCGATGCTCCCAAAAAGGTTTCGATAGGTAGGGTACGCCTCGACGATCACAGGTGCTCCCTTTTGCTCACTGTTGTCAACGAGGAGGTTCACCTGGTACGGTTGAAAAAGATCGCCCTGGGGCAGGAGGGAAGGAATGCCGGGTATGGAGGGCTGTTGCTGTGGCCTGAAAATCTGCAGATTGTCCGCCATATCATCCAGCAGAGCTTCAACATACTGCCTGATGGTTTTTTCTTTGTATTTCTTCCCCAGCGAACCCGCCATTTCAGAGGCATTTTTCATGAACGTAACCCGGTCCATCTTTTCGATTTTTTCCTGCACCTCTTTCTGGAGATCTCGCAGTTCCAGGAAGATCTGGTCAATCTGGCCCCGGAGTTTCGCCTGTTTTTCCCGCATTTCCTCGAATTCATCTTTCGGATACCGCCCTCGTTCAACCATCTCTTCCACCTGGTCGATGGTCATGGGTTTTCCGTCAACAATCGGCATCACTTCCGGACGCTTATATTGACCCATCTGGATATCCACCAGCGTAAAACCTTCCTCCTTGACTTTCTGGTCCAACTCCTTGAAAAAGCTCTTTCCCTTGGCCTCATAGGTTTCCATGATCTCCTTCTTGAGATTTATATATTCCTGGCTCTCAAAAAGTTGGGGAATCTCTTTTTTGAGTTTTTCAACAAGATCGTGGACATCCTGCTTGAAAGTTGCGCCGGTTCCCCCCTTCATATTCAATAGTGTGGGCGCTTCAGGATTCTTGAAGTTGTTCACATAACACAGATCGTCGGGAACTTTTGAATTCTTCGTCAATTCCTTCAGCAGTTTTTTGACCGTCGACATGCGGCCGCTTCCTGTCGCCCCCGTCACGAACACGTTGTACCCTGATTTGTTCATGCCCATCCCGAACCGGAATGCTTCCACACCCCTCTCCTGCCCCACTATTTCCTTCAATGGTTCAAGATCCCTCGTCGTTTCAAAGGGAAGTGTTGCGAGGTCCAGCCGCCATCTGAGCTGCTCCACTGACACACCATCATTCTTCTTTTTCGTAGGCATTCGATCCCTCCTCTATTCCGTTTCCCATCTCCAGTCAATTGGGAACTGCTTCAACATAGACACGGGTGACCGGCACGCGGCGCACCCTGATCATTCCCGCTAAAGGCCGCTATCGGAACCACTCACGTTATCTTCAGTTTTACGCCTCTCTTTTTCTTTTCCATGCACTTCGGCATCACGATCATCAATACCCCTTTCCTGAAAGTTGCCTCGATCTTTTCCGCTTCCACCGGACAGGGGAGTTGCACAGTCCGTGAAAAGGACCCGAAATGACGCTCCACGTGATGAAAGCGGGCGTTTTTTCTGACAGTCTCCGCCTTCTTCTCGCCGCTCAAACGCAATGTCCGGTCAGAGACGGAGATCTGCACGTCTTCAGGATCCACTCCCGGTAGTTCCACCCGTACAATCACGGTTTCATCAGTCTCGAAAATGTCAAGGGAAGGTCCCAGTGTTGTTACGCCGGAGGAGAGCGTGGAACCAAACTCCATCCACATCCGATCAAAGAGACGCTCCACATCTCTTCTCATTTTGTCTATCTCTTTGTTTTTCCAGATGATCAGTTCGGTCATGGTAAAACCTCCTCACATGCCTCCGGGGAAGGCCAAAATATGTCATTCCCCTCTCTTCTCTTGAGAGTTTCAAGGGCATCCGTGATTGCCCTCACGGATCAGTCTTTTCTATTCTCTTCTATATTAAAAATCACCCCCACACAATGCAAGCAATTTCTTGGAAAACGAGACAATGTGACTTCTTTACGAGAAACTTAAGAATCTGGAGCAAGGTTTTCAATTAATACTTAAAGTTTTTTCCTTCCCCTGTCGATCTTCATTTTGCGTTACATCCATTTCACAAAGAAATAGAGAGAGTTGCTCAAGAACACACGGCTATAGGGTATCTTGTTTGCCCAACATGTGTCCAGCAAGCGGATGAAGGCCTTTGGAGGTATCAGATGACCGATCAAATGAGTGGGATGCTCATCCTCAACGCCATACCCAATCCTCAGGTGGAAGAAAAGGTAAAGGTGTTTCTTTCGCGTTACGCCAAGAATGTTCCCGGGGAGAAACTGGATGACCTGATTAAAAAGACTCCTCTCATCCTGAGCAGGAAAACAGATGAGAAAATTGGAGAAAAATTTGCTTCAAAACTGAAAATGCTCGGTGCTTCAGCAAGTTATGTTCCCAAGAAAACACAGGCCGAAGAAACCGTTGAGAGAGAAGAACCAGTGCATGCACATCCTTCCGAGCTTTCCCGAAAAGTCGAAGAAGAGGACCCATTGGAAGTAGACTCGGCTGAAGAACCGGCACACAAACGTGCGTACAAAGAAAGGTTGATCGAACAACTCATGGAGGTGAACAAAGAGTTGTGGCTGATTCTCTCCATGATCGTCATCGTTGGGGCCATGAATTACCTCCTTGCGTCGCAGCGGATGCTGTTGGGGCTCTATACCCTGCCGACGCTGTTTTCAGCCTACTTTTACGGCCGCCGCCACGCCACCTTTACGGCCTTCGCCAGCGTTCTTCTGGTCGGGATTGCCATCTATTACAATCCATCGTGGCTGACCGAGTCAAAAGACACACACATCATGGGCGCCAGGTGGTACGAGATTACGGCATGGGGCGGAATCCTGATGATTACTGCTTATGCCATGGGCTCTCTCTACGAGCGGGACAAGAAGAAGGTCATCGAGCTGCGGGAAGCCTACCAGGGGATCCTGGTTATCCTTCGTCGTTTTATCTCAAACGACCAATACACGGAAAACCATTGCTACCGGGTCTCTGTCTATGCAGCAAAGATAGCTTCATACCTTGGGTTCAAGGCGGAACGCATTGAGGATATCCGCTCAGCGGCACTGCTCCATGATATCGGAAAACTGGAAGTGAGTAGGAAACTTCTCTACAAGGCCGCCAACCTGACTCAAAAGGAATACGAGGATATGAAGCGACACGTCAAGAAAAGCGGAGAGATACTCCATCCGGTGGAGGGCCCCCTGGGCCGGATCCTTCCCATTATCCTTGCGCACCACGAAAAGTTCGATGGATCAGGATATAACGACGCCCTTGGAGAGGACATCCCGCTGGAAGCACGAGTCCTGAGCGTGGCGGATGTGTATGATTCCCTGACCAGTGACCGACCGTACAGAAAGGCTATGTCACCCTTTGAGGCAAAGGATGTCATAGCAAATGGAGCAGGAAAAGAATTTGACCCAAAGGTGGTCAAGGCGTTTCTCAAGGCGTTTGGCAGGAGAGAGATGGAAGTCCCAAACGTGATTATTTAGGTCCTGTCCTTGACCAATTAAACCGTCCCATTCCGCCGCAGCTGATCCACCGGCACGGTATCATGCCTCCCTCAGAACCGGGTCTCGCAGAGCTCAAGCTGTGCTCCTCCAGCGATTCGCTTCCGACGTCTTGATCTATCACTTCGGTTGCCGCTCTACGTCGCCTTGCTGGTGATCGGAATGCTTCTTCAACCTCTCGCCTCCACAAACATCAATGGATTTTGGCTGCGGATCTGGGGCCATTCCATCCATTGTTATTTTTCTTCAAATGTCGTACAGTGCTTACAATTGCCCGCTTGCAGGCAACGGCTTGACAGCTGATGAGGTTTTCTGCGATCCGGAAAAGCAAATCAGGGAGAAACAGCATGGAAAGAGAACACCTTGAAAAACGTTTCGGCCTCATTGCGGTTGAAAAGGGATATATCAATCCTGATCACCTGATAGAGGCCCTCAAAACCCAGGTTATTGAGGATATGGAGAAAGGTGAACACAGGCTCATTGGAAGGATACTGCTGGAACAGGGTCTTCTCAACACGGTCCAGATCGAGAAGATCCTCGATGTTCTGGGGAAAGGGCTTCCTCTTTTGAAAGAAGTGTGATGCCGGAGAAATGAACCTCTCGGTTCATGATCGGAGGACCTGTCATGGATCTCAGAAGGAGCATCAAGGTTTTCTTTGACGCGGCAAACAGACATGATCTTCACGAAATGGAAGACCTGTTCACGGAATCCGCCGAATTCTACTTTCCCAAGACACAGCCGCTCGTGGGAAAGAAGCGCGTCCTACGATTCTTCGGCATTCTCTTCCGGCAGTACCCGGAACTGACCTTTCATGTCCTCATGACCATCACCGAAAGGGACAAGGCCGCCGTGCATTGGACAAACAAAGGAGCAAATAGAAAAGGCGCCGCGTATGAAAACGAAGGGGTCACGATCCTGCGGTTCGAGAACGGCAAGATCTCCTTTATCAGCGATTTCTTTAAAGACACCGGCAAGTTTTAGTTTTCATCGATAAATGTGGAGAGAAGACCGTGAGACGATGGAACGGCTGGGGAGATGAGACCGTTTCATTCCCCCTTCCTGCTGATGCTCTGCTTTTTCTGGAGAAGAGGCTGGGAAAGCCTTCTCCCCTGCCTGATGCGTCTTTTACCGACGTCATGGAACTGGTCCCGTCATCCCGTCTTCCCGATCATCCTCTTGTTGCCAGGACCCCGGGCGATCGTGTTCGCCACGCCCGCGGACAGAGTCTTCCCGACTGGCTGGCGCTTCGCAGCGGAAACATCGGCGTTTTCCCCGACGGAGTCGCTTACCCTGTAAGCCCGGCACAGGTCCGCGCCCTCCTCGCATACGCGAAGGAGCAGCAAGCAGTTCTGATTCCGTACGGCGGAGGAACCAGCGTCGTGGGACATATCAACCCGCAGGTTATGGACCGGCCCATTCTCACCATCGATATGAGCCGAATGAACAGGCTTCTTGATCTCGATCACGAAAGCCATATTGCTGTGTTCGGAGCAGGCGCCTCAGGGCCCGATGTGGAATCCCAGCTCCGGGCCCATGGTTACACGCTGGGTCATTACCCCCAATCATTTGAATTTTCCACCCTGGGCGGATGGATCGCCACCCGTTCCAGCGGGCAGCAATCCCTTGGGTACGGAAGAATTGAACGCCTCTTCGCCGGAGGGACCATGGAAACGCCGTCCGGGCCCCTGAAAATCCATGACTTCCCTGCGTCGGCGGCCGGACCGGACCTTCGCGAATTGGTCCTGGGCTCGGAGGGACGGTTCGGCATCCTCACGGAAGTCAAGATGCGGGCAAGCTCCATGCCTCCAAAAGAGAGCTTCCGTGTCTTCTTCTTTCCCCATTGGAACAACGGGACCCGGGCTCTCAGAAGGATCGTTCAGGCAGGGATTCCCCTTTCCATGCTGCGACTCAGCAATGCATTAGAGACCGAGACGCACCTCGCCCTCGCAGGACACCGGAGGGCTGTTCACCTTCTGGAAAGGTGGCTCGCATTTCGAGGCGCAGCCACGGGAAAATGTATGGTAACCATGGGGATAAGCGGTACCAGAAAGCTGCACCAGACCGCGCTGAAGGAGGCGGTTCGTGTTCTCCGGGAAGAAGAAGGAACCCCTGCCGGCACGATGCTGGGCCGCAAGTGGATGCAGAATCGCTTCCGTGCCCCCTATCTCAGAAATTCGCTCTGGACGAAGGGTTATTGTGTTGACACTCTTGAATCTGCCATAAACTGGGACCGGGTTTCCCAACTCGTGGAAAGCGTCGAAGCCGCACTCATGACCGCACTTGCCGGGGAAGGAGAAAGGGTCCTGGTCTTTTCTCACCTCTCACACCTCTATCCGCAAGGATCGAGTATGTATACCACGTACCTCTTTCCTGTCGCCGGTTCCTACGAAGAGACGTTTTCCCGATGGCAGCGATTGAAAAAAGCGGCCTCTGAATCCATCGTAGAAGGAGGCGGCACTATCACTCACCATCATGGGGTGGGAATCGATCATGCCCCCTATCTCGTTTCAGAGAAAGGTCCTCTTGGTATCAGCAGCATCAAGGTCCTATGCGATCAATTCGATCCGGACGGGATAATGAATCCGGGAAAGCTGGTTGCATAATGCCCTGTACCTCCTCTTTTTTGTCGGCCAAGAACAGACATGAAACCTGGGCAAGACTCCTGGAGGGCGGAAAGAGAAGCTCCCGGAGCTGGGATATGCTCGTGGTGGGAGGAGGCATTACCGGGGCGGGCGTCCTCAGGGAAGCACGCAGGCGCGGACTCTCGGTCGCGTTGCTGGAACAAAAGGATTTTGCCTGGGGGACCTCCAGCCGCTCTTCAAAAATGATCCATGGCGGACTCCGGTACCTCCTTTCGGGAGACCTGAGACTCGTTCGGGCTTCTGTGAAGGAGCGGGATCACCTCCTCTCCCAGGCGCCGGGGCTGATTGAGCCCCTGGGCTATCTCTTCGCTCATTACCGGGGCCGTTTCCCGGGCAGACACCTGTTCGGAGGGCTTCTGTACCTGTATGATCTCTTCTCCGGCACCCGCAACCATCGTTATTATCCGGCCCCGGAATCCCTCTTTCTCGCACCCAATATAGACCAGCGAGATCTCAGGGGTGGAACTCATTATGTGGACGCGGTGGTTGACGATGCCCGACTGGTGTTCCGCACCATCCAGGAAGCCTCTCTTGAAGGCGCTCTTGCGCTCAATTACGTGAGGGTGGAGGATCTCCTCAGGATAGGGAACCGAGTCGCCGGAGTCGCCGTGAAGGATGAGATCACAAAAGAAGAGGGCGACATTTTCGCACGGGTCGTGGTCAATGCAACAGGGGTCTGGGCCCATCAGCTGCAATCAACGAAGTACACCGGACCCTCCATTCGCCCTCTGCGAGGCAGCCACCTGGTGCTGCCATTCTGGAAACTTCCGGTCTCCCAGGCAATCACCCTCAGGCACCCTTTAGACAAAAGGCCCGTATTTGTTTTCCCCTGGGAAGGGGCGACCATCGTCGGAACCACGGATCTTGACCACGGCGAGACTCTGGATGTCGAGCCACGGATTTCTCCGCAGGAAATTGAGTACCTTATGGATATTGTTCGGCATCGGTTCCCTTCCATTCACCTGGAGAAGGACGATATCCTGTCCACGTACGCAGGAATTCGTCCGGTGATCGGCGGGAGGAAGAAAAAGCCTTCAAAAGAAAAAAGGCACCATAGTATCTGGGAACAGGACGGCATGATTTCTGTCAGCGGAGGAAAACTGACAACGTTTCGTCTTATGGCCCTGGATGTCCTTCGTGCTGCGGCCCCTTTTCTGTCCCACGTTGATGTAAAGGACACCGGTGCTCCTGTCTTTCCTCGAAATGGCCTCGGAAAACGTGTCCCGACCAGCCTGCTCCATTCTCTCAGGCGCCGTCTGGAGGGCCGGTATGGAAGGTGCGCCGAACACGTCCTGGAATGTGCAACGGACGGTGATCTCGATCGGATTCCGGGAACAGACACCTTGTGGGCGGAAGTTCGCTGGGCTGCGCGGAATGAAGCGGTCATGCACCTGGAAGATCTGTTGCTGAGGCGCACCCGCCTGGGAATACTGCTCGAAAGAGGAGGTACCGACTTCTTTGAGAAGGTTCGGGATATCTGCCGGGAAGAGCTGGAGTGGAGCCTCAAAGGCTGGGAGGCGGAGCTCTCCTCCTACCAGAGGCTCTGGGAAACCTGTTACAGCGCAGGACATTAGGGTTGATCACGGATGCTTCTCATCACCCGAGGGCGTTTCGATGGTTTTTCTCTGCAGGCTCAACTCTGCACTTTCCAAAATGACGAGATGAACGTCACTCTTCTTGGGCGTGAGTCTGCTTCTCCGAGTACATTGCCTTGTCCGCGCGATCAAGGATGCTTTCAGGGGTATCCCCTGACCTCGCTACTGCGATCCCTGCACTGACCGAGATAGTGATCTTTCCTTTCTTGTGCGAGACGAAGCGTCTCTTGGCAAGGTTTCTCCGAAAACTCGACACCCGCTGCGAGGCCAGCTCTTCGGTCAATCGCTCGATGAGCACCAAGAATTCATCGCCTCCATATCTCACGATAAAATCGCGTTCCCGGAAGGTCTCTCTCAGAGACTGTCCCACCTTTTCAAGAATCTTGTCCCCTGACACATGACCAAACGTGTCATTAATTTCCTTGAACCTGTCTACGTCCAGAAGGATCAATGTGATCGATTCCCCTGTTTCCTGCGCCTTTTCCAGGGCATTCGCAATTCTGATATCAAATGCATTCCGATTGTACAGTCCGGTGAGGCCGTCTTTCATGGCCACCATCTTCAATTCTTCAGCCTGCTTGGACATTTCCCTGGCGTTCCTGTCTGCCTCCGCGATACGCTCTCTGAGCAGCTTCATATTTTCACGGGCGATTCTAGCCCTTTTCAGATCTTCCCGTTTCTTCTCCGACACCGCTTCCTTGATGTTCTGAATTTTCCGGATGACTACCTTCTTTATTTCGTCAACGGTGGTATGGATATCAAAGGAATTGGCGATAGAACTCACCTCGCCGCTGATTTTCATTTCAAAATAATCAACCTTCTTTTCATACTCGCTACTCCCGAACTGAGCAGCGAGGGTCTTTTCCAGATCTTTTACCCTATCGAGGAGTACAAAAAAGGCATCGTTGATGTATTTGAAATCCGATGAAATCTTTTCTTTGACTCCATCGAGGAAAGCAAGCAGGGCGTCCGTTTCCTGTTTAAAATGGAGGTCTTCGATTCTCTGACAGTCCACGTGGATGCCGGAGGCCTCTTCTGTCAGTTCCCGCGTCAGGGGATAGAATCCTTCCACGAGAAGGACCATGATCCGTTTCATGGCCCTGCAGGCCTCCTTGAGCTCTTCCTCCATGCCCTCCAGTTTTCCCTGGGTGCCTTCTTCGGGGATATCCCCCTCTTCTTTCCCGAGAATCTTGTCCTTCAAGACACCGGTTGTTTCATCCAGCCTGCCCAGCGGCAGGGCCTCCGCTGCGTTCACCATGGCTTTGATGGCGGATACTTCTTCAGACAGTTGCTCATCTCTTGCCGCCAGAGTCCCGAACACATTGATTACCCTGGCAAGGCACTCCCTCTCTTCCTGTCTTGACCTCTCCAGGTCGATGATTTCTCTTTTGAGCCCTGCTATATTTCCATCGTTTTGTTTTCCCATGAACTAGTTCCCCGCATCATGGATACGAAACCGCCATTTACAGAACAGGTCATCGGGATGGGGATCCGGAGGCGCGAATTCGCACTCCACCTGGATCCTCTCGTCCACGACTCTTGCAAACTCGGAAAATTCCGCCCGGTGCATGTCTTTGCACACATATTCACCGAGTCCTCTTCTTAGACGCGCCACCTGGGTGGGACAGGACGGTACCGTTAGGATTACCTCTTCCGGGCTCTCTTCAATTTCATATCCCACAAGGATGCACCAGGGGAATAATCGCAACGCCTTCACGAACCCCTTCAGACCCTCCTCCTTTATATCAAACCGGGCAACCAGATCTTTCGCTGCCATTCCCGCAACGCGCCCCCAGACCTTTTCATTCAACTTCTCTGCTGTTGACTGATCAAATCGTTCGGCCACATGAATGAACCAGAACGCATCCATCACCCGGTAATGCCAGAGGAGAAATGCGAGATAGTTCCTCAACGCAGGGGCCTCCATATCCTCGAAGATGTCAAATTTCATAGCTGCTCCCCCGTGTCTCTATGGTTTCGGCTTTTTTCGTTCTTCGATCGGGACATACTCCCGCACCTTCAAACCTGCGTACACCTGCCTGGGGCGATGGAGTTTCCAGTGCGGATCATCCATGGCTTCTTTCCACTGACTGATCCAGCCCGGGAGGCGGCCGATCGCAAACATGACCGTAAACATGTTGAGGGGTATGCCGATGGCGCGGAGGAGGACTCCGCTGTAAAAATCCACGTTGGGATACAGATTGTGGTCTGAAAAATAAGCATCTTTTCCCGCGGCCTCCTCAAGCCGCATGGCAATGTCCATGAGAGGATCATGCAGTCTCATTTTCTTCAGGACTTTCCCGCATACCTTTTTCATTATCTTGGCCCGTGGATCATAGGTTTTGTAGATCCGATGTCCAAACCCCATAAGTCTGAAAGGATCTTTTTTATCCCTCGCCCTTGCCAGAAAAGGGGCTGGATCACCACCGCTGTCATGGATCTGCTGCAACATTTCCACCACGGCCTGGTTCGCTCCGCCGTGAAGCGGTCCCCACAGCGCGCTCATCCCTGCTGAAATAGCTGCATAGAGGTTCACCCGTGCACTGCCGACCAGACGAACTGCGGCGGTTGAGCAATTCTGTTCGTGATCCGCGTGGAGTATCCAGAAAACTTCCAAGGCGGTGACCACATCTCTGTCGATGTGGTAAGGCCGAACAGGCGAATCAAACATCATATTGAGAAAGTTTGCGCAATACGTCAAATCATGCCTCGGATAGACGACTTTATGCCCCCGGGAAATCTTGTAAGACATGGCTGCCATAGTTCTGACCTTGGAAAGAAGCCGCGCGAAGGTCATATTTATCTCTTCATCATCGCTCCTTTCAGGAATTTCCGGATAAAAGGCCCTGAGAGCGTTGACCATAGAGGAAAGGATTCCCATGGGATGTGCACCCCTTGGAAAATATTCAAAAAAGGTCCGCATATCCTCGTGCACCAGAGAATGATCGTTCAGCATGATCGAAAACCGGGTCAGCTCCTCTCTTGTGGGCAATTCTCCGTTGATAAGCAAGTAGGATGTCTCCACAAAGGTGGATTTCCTGGCCAGCTGCTCCACCGGGATGCCCCTGTATCGGAGAATGCCTTTCTCCCCATCCATGTAAGTAATGCTGCTTTCACAACTTCCGGTATTCGCGAAGCCCGGATCAAGCGTTACGAGCCCCGTTTTACTGCGCAGCTGCGAGATATCTATTGCCTGTTCCCCTTCCGTTCCCCGCACAAGGGGAAGTTCATAAGTGGTCCCGTCCACCGTCAATTTGGCACTTTTTGCTATAGTCATCTCTTCTCCTTTCCGAGCGGAAGAATTGCTGCAAGAACTTAGCAGATTTCCGCGTTGCTATGCAAGGCAAACTCTCTCCCCCCACCAAACGCGATTGACATTTCACCTCCCGCTCCCTTATCTTTCTATCATGAAGCGGTATCGCGACTACAATACCTATCTCCGAGAACTCTTTGGAGAGCGGGTGCAGAAGATCTCGTTGGACGCGGGCTTGAGTTGTCCCAACCGGGATGGGACCTTGTCAAAGGAAGGCTGTATTTTCTGCGATCGCCTGGGATCAGGCACCGGCGCCTTCCTGGACAAAGGATTTTCTGTTCGGGAGCAGATTGAACACAGCCGGATTCGGATGCAAAAAAGGTACAAGGCGAGAAAATTCATTGCCTATTTTCAATCATTCACCAATACCTACGCTTCTGTGCCGGACCTGCAGACTCTCTACGACCAGGCAATCGCTTTTCCGGATATTGTCGGGCTGTCCGTAGCTACCCGGCCCGATTGTGTCGATGAAGATGTCCTAGGGCTCCTCAGCTCCTACCGGAAAAAGGTGCTGGTCTGGCTCGAATATGGCCTGCAATCAGCCCATGACGCGACACTTGCAAGAATAAACAGGGGCCATGATGTGGACTGCTTTCACAGGGCTGTGCTGCAGGCGCGGGAATGGGGTTTGAATGTCTGTGCACACGTCATCCTCGGACTTCCGGAGGAAGACCGGAAAATGATGCTGCAAACGGCCCGTTTTCTGGCTCATCTTCCCATCCAGGGAGTTAAAATCCACCTCCTCTATGTCACCAGGACAACACGGCTGGCAAGGCAGTATGAACGGGGAACATTTCAATGCCTGGAAAGAGATGAATACGCGGACCTGGTGGTGGATTTCCTGGAACTTCTGCCGCCTCAGATGGTGATTCAAAGGCTAACGGGTGATCCCGGCAAGGCAGACCTCCTTGCGCCCGCATGGGCAACGGACAAGACAAAGAACCTCTCACTGATTCGAAAGAGGCTGGAGGAGCGGGATACCTGGCAGGGGAAAAATATGCTCCATCCCGATGAACCAAATGTGTGAAAACCACTGGAAGGAGGAGCGAGCGAAATTAATCCCGCCAACGGCGGGATTAATGCCTTGCTGTGGATCAGGGTTACCCTTCCCTGGCAAGAAACTCGTTCAGACTTCCGGTGTCTTCCACCTGAAAGAGCCGCATCTGTTCATCAGGGGGAACTATCTTCCGGACCAAACCGGTCAGGACTTTCTTGGGGCCTACTTCCACAAAAGTTCGGACTCCTTCCGAAACCATCCTCTGGACAATGTCGTACCATTTTACAGGGCTGATCAGTTGCCTCGACATGATCTCTTTGATGCTCTCAGGCTCTGTAACGGAACCGCCTGTGGCATTAAAGAGCATCCCGGATGTGGGAGGCGAAAAGGGAATCTCTCCGATAAATTCCCTGAATTCTCCAACTGCTCCCTCCATGAGAAGACAATGCCATGCGCCGCTCACCTTTAAAGGGATAGCTTTTGCCCCTTCCCTTTTTGCCGCTTGAACAGCCCTTGAAACGGCCTCTTGCTGCCCGGTGAGCACGATCTGCTCTGCCGTGTTGTGGTTTGCGACCGAAAGAATCTTGTCTCTTCTGGATGCTTCCACAATGCCCTGGACAGTCTCCAACGAAAGACCGATGACCGCTGCCATCGTACCTGGATGGGTTAGGGACTCCCGGTGCATTAACTGGCCTCTCTTTTGTACCAATCGAACGGCATCGTCGGTGCCTACAACCCCCGCGGATACAAGCGCTGCGTATTCTCCAAGGCTATGTCCGGCAGACACATGGGGCTCAACGCCGGATGTCTTCAATGCACTCAGGCAGGCAAGGTTCACTGCTGTGACGGCGGGCTGCAAATTCTCCGTGAGGGTCAACTCCTCCATGGGTCCTTCAAAACAGAGCCGGGAAATAGACCGTCCGCAAAGGTCGTCTACCTGCTGGAAAATCTCTTTTGCAGTCTGAAAGGAACCCACGAGATCACGGCCCATGCCTATATATTGCGACCCTTGGCCTGGAAACAGGTAAGCTATTTTCTCAGACATGCTTCCTCCCTGTGTATGAACAGATTTGAGATTGAAGAGCACAGAGCCATCTTTTGTGAGGTCGTATGCAATGTCAAATTCCAAAAGCCAAATGATCAAATTGCAGAAGACCCTTGACCGTAATGAGGCCTGCTTTCATCGGGTCAGGTGATTACGCAACAACAATATTGCGCAGTGCACTCGTTCAATTACGGGGATTGCGGGGTGCCTTTTTCCGGTTCGCCGAAGGTCTGTCTAATGAGCTGATCCATGGCAATATCATATTCCCGAGAACCCGGCGTGAGCGATTTGTTTCGCGCCAACCGCGCTTCAATATCTTCCTCGGCCCTCTGGAACTTAATATTGATCTGGCTGATGACTTCATTCACCACACTGTAAATATCCTTGTCTGTTCCGTAAACATCAATGACACTGGGGTCATCGATCAGGACTTCCATGATATATTGAGTCATATAAAGAGAGTAGGGATTGGGGCGGGACACCAAATCGCGGATCGGAGCAATGAAATACTTGAAATCGAATTCGGTGGTGTTGAGTGCCTTTCTCAGGCCTTTCAAAAGGCAAGCAGACATACCGGCCGAATCGTTTGCTTCCACGATCTTCTTCATCAGGAGGGCCTGCGCAAGCCTATTGTGAATTTCCGTCAGCTTGAACCTGAAAAACCTGTCCCTCTGGAAGGCCTGGCGCTTTTCCTGTCGCTCCAGTTGCTTGATGAGCTTATTGTGAACTCGTCCGGTATCCCAGCTTTTCATAATGCAGAATACTCTTTCGTCAGCAGGAAACAGCTATTTCATGTGTCTGAGGTCTTTTTCTTTTCCGGACTCTTTTCGGAGGCATCACTCTTCTTCGTCGCACTTTCTCCGGTCTTCTTTTCCGGATTTTTGGAATGTGCCTGGCTGCTCCCCGATTTCGATGCGTAATCCGTTACATACCACCCCGTCCCTTTGAGGTGAAAGGTGCTATGGGAAATGAGTTTCTTCATCCTTCCGTGACACAATTCACAAGCCTTTAGGGGGGGATCCGAATATTTTTGCAATGCCTCTCTTACGTGTCCACATTTCAGGCATTGATACTCGTAAATCGGCATCCTTAATTAAAACCTCCTCGGTACACATATAAATTTCAGGAAAAACTGATTTCACCTATCCTGTGATCCTGATACGCATCCAGGACGTAATCCATCTTCCAGAGCGACACACCCTTCAATATGTCAAAGGTGATTGCATGTACAATTTGTTCTTCCTTTTCCCTATTCACCCCGGAAGTCTCGTATCTTTGAAGAAACCTGCCGAACCGGGCGATATGCACCAGTTCATGCGTGAATATATACGTCAAGAAAGGCAGTAACGCCAGTTCGTTGTCACGCCGGAGGGCCTTGAGGATTTGATGGTCCTGCAAACAGATAAAATAAAAATTTCTCTCTTTGCTCTTCCAGTCCGGCAGTCCTTTTCGTGTGCCCCTTCTCAGGACCGCGAAAGCAAAATTGCTCATCTCACCGGGAGCAAGCGATTTCATCGTTTTGACATCGTATTGATTTCGCTTCCACAGGTCATGGGAAAATTTGAAAAAATTCGTTGTTTCATCCTCGGCGACATCAAGCGCATCGCTCAACGTCACGAGATCTTCATCTTTGAAAGTCCTCA
>CAZONI010000054.1:0-24925 GCA_964581175.1 uncultured Desulfobacteraceae bacterium | reverse complement strand
TGCTGGCCTGCCTATTTGCAGCAACGTGGATATCCGACACATTCTTTCTGAAGTATACAACTTTCCTCAATCACTACGTGTCACTAGGCATCAGGATACCTTTGGGGGTCGTTTTATTGGTTCTGTCCGGCTACATGGCAAGGACGGGTCTGTCTATCGTATTCGGTGAAAAGAGAGAAACTCCTGGCGTAATCACAAAGAGCGTGTTCGGCGTCGTTCGCCATCCAGTTTATCTGAGCGAGATTCTCCTTTATCTTGGCCTTCTGATACTAAGCATATCGCTGGTTGCTGCTGCGGTATGGATTATTGCGATTGGCTTTCTGCATTACATATCGCGATCCGAAGAAAGACTGCTCATTGCTCGCTTTGGCGAGGATTATGAGAAGTACATGCGGGAAGTGCCAATGTGGATTCCGCTGTTGCGAAAGAGATGAAGTGACCCGTGCAAGTTACGATTAAGCATAGGCACTGAAGGCCCGGTTTCGATCTCTCCCCACCATTTTTTCCCGTGCCCTCTGCTCGTCCTATCCTTCAAGGTAGTACCGAAAGTCGCAGTATGGCGCACCCTCCATCACGGTCTGGGTGCGCACCAGTTTCATTTTCGGGTTGAATCCCTGGATAAACCCCTTATCACGGCAACAGGACAATGCCACCCCCCAATCCCGTATGCCAAGCGTCTCATATTCTTCAGCATACCGGCACCGGGTAACGTTCAAGAAAAAGGTCCTGTCCGTCTCTTCGAGCATCTCCTCTTCGAGGGCGCCGCCGACACTCCAATTCCCCGATTCCCGGACAAGATCAGCGATAGTTGCGGACCCCAGGCTTCGGGCCAGAGCACTCCCGTATTCCTGCGCATCGGTCATATTAACCCGCATCAGGATCTCTTTAACCCGTTCCTCGCCTAATTCCGTGCTGAATGCCTTCAAAACCGGCGCCAATGCCCGGGCTTCCACAACCCTCTTCTCCAGAAGACTTATGTCCACTGTTCCTGAACCTCCTTTCTCCAAGTGGCCTTGCCATACCTTTCGCCCAGTCGCCTTACGGAAAATTATTATTTCCGGCGCAAGACCTCCTTCTCCTGCAGTCACCCATGCAACTCATTTACCAAATTTTGCGGAAAATTGGAAAGGCAAAACGTGCAAAGATTTCTTGACATTTGTCGCAGCAGGAACGAACATAAATTTGTTACATCGCTAGGGGTGGTCTTTCTGAGAGCCGGATATGCGCGGCAACCCTTAGAACCTGAACTGGGTAATACCAGCGGAGGGAAGCGGTCTTATTGTGACGTGTTGTTCCACTATTTGCGTTCAATGAGTGACTGGAGCCGCTTTCTTTTTGAGAAAGCGGCTTTTTTGGTGCACGTCATATTTGAGTACTCCCCGACAGTATGATTCCGTCCCCCGCCCTGCCCAAACGGTTCAAGACAAACCCTCCATCCCTGCAGATGAGTCTCCTCCCGCAGCGCGGGAGACGTCGAGTGGCCCCACAGAAAGGGCTCGGGGAGGAAGCCTTTTCTGAAGCGACTGGTGAGAGGGCTGGTCTCCCCGAGCATGACGCTCTTGTAGAACCCGATAACGGAGAATACCCATGGAAGGCGACAGAGGGATAGAACCGATTGGAAAAGAAGGACGAAACCTGAACGGGATGGATTTCTCCCTTCTCTGGGCCGGGGCGGCCGTCTCCCTTGCCGAGATCTGGGCCGGCGGGCTGCTGGTGCCGCTCGGGTTCCTGACGGGATTCCTGGTAATCATCATCGGTCACGTCATCGGGAACACCCCCCTTGCCCTCGGCGGCATCATCGGGACCAGGACCGGCATTCCCACAATGGTGGCGGTCAGGCCGTCTTTCGGCGTACGCGGCTCCTACTTCGCAACAGTACTCAATCTCGTTCAGCTCGTGGGGTGGACCGGGGTCATGCTCTGGATCGGCGGACAGGCCGCCCAGGCCGTGTGGCCTTTTCCCGCACTTGGGTTCCGGGGCTGGGTAGTGATCGCCGGCATCGCCACAACCCTCTGGGCCCTTCTCGGACACCGTTACTGGAAGTGGCTTCATCGGATCGCGATCACGGCACTTTTGGCGCTCTGCTGCGTCATGACCTCTGTGGTTCTCCACAAGTTCGGTTTGAGCCGGCTCACGGCCTTCCCCGCAACAAAATCAATGCCCTTTATGCTGGGACTCGACCTGGTGATTGCCATGCCGATTTCCTGGCTCCCCCTGGTCTGCGATTATTCACGATACGGAAAAAGAACGGCTTCCGCTTTCTGGGGAACCTGGATCGGTTATTTCATTGTGAGTTCCTGGATGTATGTCGTCGGGCTGGGCGCCGCCCTTGCCACAAGGTCCCCGACGCCGGACAGCATGGTCCTCCAGTTGATGGTGGGGCTGGGACTTGTCGTGCCCGCCATCATCATTGTCCTTTTCTCCACGTTCACCACGACCTTCCTGGACATCTATTCCACGGCCGTGTCGGCCCTCAATATCTGGCCCCGACTGGGTGAACAACGGGGGAGCCTCGCCTGCGGAATCCTGGGAACGGTCCTTGCCCTGCTGTTCCCGGCAACCGCGTACGAGGACTTCCTGCTTCTCGTCGGCTCGGTATTTTGCCCGCTGTTCGGAGTAGTCCTCGCAGACTATTTCTTTCTCCGGAAGCAGCGGTACTTCGAATCCGGCCTTGATGCGAACAGGATGTATTGGTATCTTCGCGGATTCAATCCATGGGCGTTCCTCGCCTGGGGGATCGGATTCGGACTCTATCACCTGTTTCAGAGACAGACAGCATGGGGCTCATCCATTCCCAGCCTCCTTGCCGGCGGAGCGGCGTATCTTATTTTTATGGGTCTCTTCGGCAGGTCTCCCAAGTTCCGCGGCGTGCTGAAAGGAGAAAGAGCATGAAAACGAAAAGGGTTGCGCTCGCGGTAATCCTGGCGGCGGTTGCCGTCGCTTTCTCCCCGATATTCATACCTGTGGGTATTTCGAAATGTTTTCCGGCCCAGCACATGGTGAACGTCCTTGCCGCGGTCATGCTGGGCCCCCTCTATGCGGTCTGCATCGCCGCCGTTGCCGGTATTATCCGCAATATCCTGGGACTCGGAACCCTGCTCGCCTTTCCCGGGGGAATGATAGGCGCCTTCCTTGCCGGACTGGCGTACAAAGTATCCAAAAACATGTACCTGGCAGGAGTCGGCGAGGTGATAGGGACAGGCATCCTCGGCGCCCTGGCAAGCGCCGCCATCATTGCGCCGGTATTCATGGGGAAGACAATGGCCCTGGCGACCCTGATTATTGCGTTCAGCGTCAGCACCCTCGGCGGGACCATCATTGCCATCATCGCACTCCATCTCTTGCGCAAAGCGGGAATCTGGGAACCGTGATCAGCCTCTCAAGCATACATTACCGTTACTCCAGGGCATCTGCTCCCTGGGTGCTTCAGGGAATAAATCTCACGATTCGGGAAGGAGACTACATTCTCATCTGCGGGAAGAGCGGGTCCGGGAAATCAACCTTCGGGTATCTTTTAAACGGGCTTATCCCCCATTTTTTCGAGGGGACTCTTGAAGGCACCGTGTCCATTTGCGGGCAGGATACGCGGAACCTCACGGTGGCGGGTCTGCTCTCGAGCGTGGGACTGGTGTTCCAGAATGCAGACGCCCAGCTCTTCAACAGCACTGTTGAAAGCGAGATTGCCTTCGGCCTCGAAAGCCTGGGGCTTGATCCGACGGAAATTGACGCGAAGATTGAAAAGACAGCTGATGATCTTGCTCTCGCACCTCTCCTGGACCGTTCTCCCATGTCCCTGTCAGGAGGAGAGAAGCGGCTGGTCGCCATCGCATCAGTCCTCTGCCTGGATCCCCCCGTCATCGTCCTTGACGAGCCCTTTGGACATCTGGACCCTGAAGGAGCGCAAATGGTTCGGGAAGTTCTGCGTGATCTCCATCGGAGAGGAACGACTCTGGTAGCCATTGAGCAACGCATGAGCGGGGTGCTCGAAGATGTAAGCCGCTGTGTGGTCCTTGACCGCGGAAAGATTCTGTTTGACGGTCTGCCGGCTGGAGCAGGAGCGATACTTGATAAACAGCATCTGGTTCCCCACTACCTGCAGAAAAAGACTGCAAGGGCAAAACCAGGGAGCCCGATTCTCCGGATGGAGCACGTCGGCCATACGGTGGAAGACAATGCAATCCTCAAGGACGTATCCCTTGTGGTGATGGAAGGGGAGATCCTCGCCATTGTGGGGAAGAACGGCGCCGGGAAGACCACTTTGATCAAACACTTCAACGGTCTTCTTCGGTCAAAGAAAGGCGTCGTCCTGTACCGGGGCAAGAATATTCGTGGGACGGCGCCTTCCGAGATGGCCGCCAGCGTCGGAATCTCTTTCCAAAACCCGAATGACCAGTTTTTCAAGAGCACGGTAAGGGATGAAATCATGGTGGGAATGAGGCCGGACTCGAAGGGAGCGAAGGAATGGATGGATGAACTGTATTCCCTCTTTGACCTCCATGAACTTCTCGATCTGTCTCCGTACCGCCTGAGTGAGGGACAAAAGAAGCGCGTTGCCATCGCCTCCGTGCTCGTCGCGAAACCAGAAATGCTGGTCCTTGATGAACCAACGGTCGGCCAGGACGGCCATTTTCTCGAGACCCTCGCAGGACTCCTTGTTTCGCTCCGGGAAAGAGGGCTTACCATTGTGATTGTTACCCACGATTTGGAATTCGCCAAGGCGATCGCAGACCGATTGATCGTTGTGCATGAGGGAAAAGTGGCAGGCGAGGCGACACCCGGAACGGCGGCAGGAGATGCGCTCCTGGCGAGCATGAGACTGTCCGGAGCTGAATCACCGGCATCGCCGCAAGGAACCGCAGGCCATGCAGGCTAAAGGTTTCGATCCCAGAACAAAACTGGCCCTGGGAATGCTGGGGATTGCCGCTGTTCTGGTCACCGAAGACACGCGTTTCCTTGTCGGAGAGCTCTGTATTATCCTGCCGGGCCTCTTCTTCCTCAAACGGACAAGAGCGATGCACGCCGTCAGGCTGATACTTCCCCTTGTGACAATTGTCTTTGTTATCGGGGTCATCTCGTTTTCGGTTGAAACAGCCGTCGCTCTGGCCCTGCGTCTTTTCGATCTTCTGGCCCTCTCAATCCTCTTTTTTCAGGCCATGGACCCGACAGAACTCGGGGACAGCTTCAGGAAAATGGGTTTCCCCTATGAATTCTCTTTCATCCTGACCACTTCCCTCCGGTATGTCCCCTTGATCGGCAAGAGATTACGCATGATCATTGACGCACAGCGCTCAAGGGGCGTCGACCTGCGGCCGCGACTCCGCAATGTGCCCCGTTTCACGGCCCTGCTCATACCCCTCCTGGTGCAGGCTTTTATCCTTGCAGAGCAACTGGCCATGGCCATGGAATCAAGGGGATTCGCGAGGGCCGGCAGATCTTTTCGCAGGGAATACCGCATTTCCTTTCGGGAATACATTCTCATAGCGTCGGCCCTGTGCATTGTGGCGGTCTTTTTCGCGTGGGAAAAGGGATGGATCAAATGAATTCACGTGATGCGGTCATCTCCATAGCCCGATACCTGAACAGGTTTACCGTGATCGTCGGGGAGGTGAACACCGGGAAAACGACCCTTACGCAGAGGATTCTTGACAGCTATTGCCTGCGTGCCGAGGGACACGCTGCGGTTGTGGACCTGGCCCCCGTCATTCCTCCCCCTTATGCAAAAGGATACGGGAGCGGAATCGGAGGTACGCTCAATGTTTCCCAACTTGACCGCGTGCGCTATTTTCATTGTCCCATTCACGCGCCAAGGCTCCTGGGGAAAAGTGAGCAGGAGATGCTCGCTCTGGCGGACCAGAACGCGAGCCGCATCGAATCCCTTTTTGAGCAGGCGTTGGCCGGAGAAATCACCGCCCTCTTTATCAACGACTGTTCGCTGTACCTGCACGCAGGGAAGGTTGAAAAACTCATCACGTGGATCAGATCAGTGGAAACGGCGGTGGTCAACGGATACTATGGAAGCACTTTAGGCCCCGGTCTTCTATCAGCCAGGGAGAGGAAGAAAATGGAGCATTTGATGAGCTGCTGCGACCGTGTGATTCATCTTGAGGGAGGAAGATAATGAAAAAAATATTGACCATAGCCGGTTCCGATTCCGGCGGGGGAGCGGGAATCCAGGCAGACCTGAAAACCATCACGGTGCTTGGGGGGTACGGCATGAGCGCCGTAACCGCCCTTACTGCACAGAATACCCTGGGAGTCCAGGGAGTTCATCCGGTCCCGGTGGAGTTCATCAGGATGCAGATGGAATCCGTTCTCTCCGATTATGGCGCTGATGGGGCCAAAACCGGGATGCTTGCCGCCTCGGAGATCGTGTCCGAAGTGGCGGCGCAGATAAAGGAGTATCGTATCCAGTTCCTGGTGGTCGATCCTGTCATGGTGGCCAAAAGCGGGGACTTACTCCTTTCCGAAGATGCGAGGATCACTATGAGAGATGTGCTCCTTCCTCTCGCCCATGTGGTTACGCCCAACCTGCCCGAGGCATCCGAGCTCTGCGGGTTCCCCGTGGAGGGCCCTGAAACCATGAAAAAGGCCGCAAGGGAAATTCACCGGTTCGGACCCCGGTATGTTCTGATCAAGGGTGGACACCTGGAGGGCGACGCGATAGATATCCTCTTTGACGGAAAAGACTTCCTGTCCCTGGAGGCCCCCCGTCTGAGAAGCCGGAACACCCATGGAACAGGATGTACCTTCTCAGCCGCACTCGCAACTTTTCTGGCCCAGGGTTTGACCGCAGCTGAAGCCGCAGGTAAGGCAAAGGCATTCATCACCCGTGCCATCTCCCTTGGACTGGATTTCGGAGCCGGGCACGGTCCAACCAATCACTATGCCCATGTGCTCTATTTCAAGGATAGGGAAAGTGTGCTCCGGGAGCTGAAGGACGCGGTGGGAAACATCGCCCGCCTGCCTGTCGGCGCGTTGATTCCTGAAATCAGATCCAACCTGGGATATGCCCTGCCGGGGGCACTCGGGCCTGACGAGATAGCCGCCATACCGGGCCGCATCTCCCAGGTGGGAGAGTGGCCTCTGGTATGTCGCGAACCCGCTTTCGGTGCATCCCGCCACATAGCCAAGGTTATCCTTGCTGCCATGCAATTTGACCCGGCAATGCGTTCCGCCATGGACATCCGCTATTCTGAAGAACTGGTCGGGATCTGCCGGGAATTGGCATTCGGTATCGCGTCTTTTGATAGGAGCGAGGAACCGCAAGGGGTGAAGGCAAAGGAAGGATCCACCCTGGAGTGGGGCACCCAGCGTGCCATAAGGAGTTTCGGCAGGGTACCCGACGTAATCTATGACCGGGGAGAGGTGGGAAAAGAACCAGTCATTCGCGTTCTGGGAAAGACTCCCGGAGAAGTGGTCGATAAGATTTCCAAGATCGGCAACACCCTGACAAAGCAGACGGGATGAGTCTCCTCCCGCACAGCGGGACATATCAAGGAACTCCCGAGAAAGATGCTCAGGAAGGAAGCCATTTCTCCCTGAGCATGGGGATTCTTCTGATTCTCTTGTAGGCGCGGGACCGGGAGGACGGGGAAAAATTATTGATGGGCCATGAACACGAGGAACAATTCATACTGAACGACCAGGGCAAAGGCAGCAAGGAAAAATACAAACATGACTTTCCCCCGAATCCTGGTTCCAAAGAGAGAGGAATTCATAACACTCAGAAACAGGATAACAGCCGCACAGGTCAATAAGTATTTCACCCAAAAAAATGCGAGCGGGCCCCGGGCAAGGTAAAAAGCCATTACCGGATTCAGTTCCACTGCTCCATGATTGACAAGGTCCAGGGTCAAATACGCATCCACGATGCTCAGCAGTATAAGAAGCATGATCGCGGCAAAGGTTTTTGTACTGTACCTTTCGATCCTGTTGTTTTCTTCTTTGGCATTTTTTCTTTTCATACCCGGAACCCACGTTGAAAAAGAAGACCTCCACATACCTCTCAGCAAGGGCTATACCAAACTCGGCTGTCATTAATTTACGCCATATTTCGACATGTTAAAGGAGCCTGCAAAGACAACAAGGAAAGAACACGCAGAAAATCGCCCGGAAATATAAATCTCCATTCCATTTATTGGAACGAAGTTACATAAAGAGAAAAGGTTTCCTTTCAGAACCCTCCCATGCCGCCCAGGGAGGAGGCCTCTTCTTCCGTTCCGAGGCTCCGGGCTGGTCAACCGACCTTGGGTTCGCGGAATAACGCTCGGGGAATCATTCCCGCACAAGAGAGAGCAACGCAGCATGAAGCCGCTCTCTGACCTGGGAGGAGACCTCTTTCCATTGGGGATCCGCATTGAGATTTGGCCGTATCGCTGACCCGGAAATCCCTCTTTCGGCCAATGCCCTGCGGATTTCTTCGAGCGACTTTGAACGGCTCGCTTTAAGATCTGCCATGGCCCTTTCCAGCGCCTTTCCGACAGGGCCTGTGTCCGTTCCCGCCACCTGGTCAAGCACTGCCAAAAGCGGCCCGTTGTCGGTCTCCGGGTCTATACCCTCCATGCATATCCGCGTCAGGATAGCCTGAGCATTTTCCTGCTCTTTCCCCAGATCGCTCCATTCCTCCTTCAATTTCCCCATGGAGATCGCTCCGTCCAGGTATTTCTGGAGAAGGCCCTGGGACCTTTCTGTCAGTTCCTTGTCACGCATAGCCGCCTTTTCTTCTTCGGTCATGGTCAGGCCCTTGGTCTTTTCCATGATAATATCAAGGGTGCTTTTGATTTCAGCCATTGGCTTCTCCTCGTCGTTTCCCAAAACCGAGCATTTCCATGACGCGGTTATGTATCCTGGGCCTGAAGGCCTTGATTTTTTCATTTTCGCTAGAGGGATGGACGCGATTGGTAAGAAAGATTACCAACAGCTGCCTCTCGAGGTCCATCCAGAGGGAAGTTCCTGTAAAACCCAGGTGACCGACACTCTTTTCAGAAAAACAGTCTCCGGCGCTCGATCCTGACCGGGATGGGGTATCCCATCCAAGCGCCCAGGTGGTATCTTCCGGCTCCCCTTGTCTGGTAAAAAAGGCGCGCACCGTGTCGGGTTGCAGAAGGCCCTTCCGCATCCCAAGGTAACACTCAAGCAGGAAGCCCGCGATACCGCTCACATCCTCGGCAGTGCCGAACAATCCGGCATGCCCTGCGTATCCGCCCACGGCATAGGCATTTTCATCGTGCACCTCTCCCTGGAGGATCCGGTTTCGCCGGCGGCAGAATTCGGTTGCTGCAAACGCCGTCTTTTCCAGATGAGGCGGCCGGGTCTGTTCATACAGAAACAGATTCCTGAGTCCAAGAGGTCCGTACCACTGGTCGAGCAACAACTCATTCAGATTCTTCCCGGTCTTCAGCTCAATAATCCATTCAAGCACCATGAACCCGAGGTCACTGTAAAGCGCTTCGCTCCCTGGAGAAGAAACCAGCGGGATATCCATGATCCACTCTCTCACCTGCTGCTTTCTTTGACCTGGCGGTACCGCATCCAGCCTGGAATAAAAAGGCTGCCAGTCAGCCATGCCGGAGGCGTGCGATAAAAGCAGCCGGGGAGTGATCGCACGTTTATCTTCGGATACCTGTCCGGGCAAAAGTCCTTCAAGAGTGTCTTCCAGATTCACCCTCTCCTGTTCCACCAGCTTCATCATGGCCAGTGTCGTTGCCAGCGGCTTTGTGAGGGAGGCCAGGTCAAATATGGTACCCATTTTCATGAGAATGGGACGGGGCTCGAGTGCTGCGTGGCCGACCGCCCTGAAAAAAACTCTTTTGCCCCGGTGAACCACCAGGAGCACGGCGCCCGGATAAACACGGTCCGATAAACCTTCCTCCAGCAGCTTATCCGGATTTGCGCTTTTCAGAGGCCGCATGTCTATCTTCTCTTCCTTTGAAATGCAGGTTCCCACATGAGGTCCCGTGAGCGGGGAGACGGCATATTCCCTCCGCTTCGTTCACTTCGCCATCCCTGGCTTCGCTCACTGCGCATGTCGGCCCTTCCGCTGTCCTGCTCAAGGGCCGACATGCGCCGCTCCGGGAACATCCCGTCCCCCTGCTTACCAAAGACACCGATTTTGGACAGCGTTCGCTTTTCGCGATAGTGGCGCCTCGAGTGAAATGTTCTTGGAAAGCGTCACGAAGTATGGTAATAGGCACTGTTCATTCATCGTGGGCTGAAAAATGATATCCATAGACGACAATCCCAATATACACCACCTGCATTACGAGGACAAAGAAATTACCCTCGTGGGAACCGCTCATGTATCAAGGGAGAGCTCTAACCTTGTAAAAGAAATTATCGAACATGAACAGCCTGAGACCGTCTGCATAGAGCTTTGCGAATCCCGATACCACGCGCTTACCCAGAAGAAGCTATGGCAGGAGACGAACCTGATCAAAGTTGTCAGAGAGAAAAAGGCCTTTCTTCTCCTGGCCAATCTCATGCTGGCCTCTTTCCAGAAGAAGATCGGGAAAAAATTGGGAATTCAGCCTGGTCAAGAAATCCTGCAGGCCATCGAGTCGGCAAAACAGGCGGGAGCACAGATACACCTCGCGGACCGCGATATCCGCATCACCCTCGGCAGGACCTGGCGGCTGATGAGTTTATGGAAAAAAATCAAACTGTTGTCTCAGGTAGTCATTTCTATCGGACAGGTAGATGAGATAACCGAGGAGGAGATAGAGACTTTAAAGGAAAAGGATGTCCTGGAAACCCTCCTCGCGGAGATTGGACAATCCATGCCGGAAATCAGAAACATCCTGATCGACGAACGGGACCGGTACCTCGCAGAAAAAATCCGAACAGCGCCTGGGAACCGCATAGTGGCCGTTGTGGGAGCTGGACATGTACCGGGTATCCAGGGTTCCTGGGGAAGGCCGGTCAACCTGGGAACCCTGGACGAACTGCCGCCAAAAAGCCGATTTTTCGGGGTCCTCAAGTGGCTGATACCAGCCGCCATCATCGGTATGATCGTGGCAGGATTCTTCATCGCGGGTGCCACAGGCGGTACCTACATGCTCAAATGGTGGATTCTCGCCAATGCCGGTCTCGCGGGCCTGGGAGCCGCCCTGGCACTTGCGCATCCCCTTACAATCCTTTCAGCGATTGTCGCCGCTCCGCTGACTTCTCTCAATCCCCTGATAGCTGCCGGGTGGGTTTCAGGGTTGGTGGAGGCCTTCCTGGGAAAGCCGAAAGTCAAGGATTTCGAGGCGCTTTCTGAAGACATCGCCTCGTTGAAAGGCTTTTGGAGGAACAAGATCACCAAGATCCTGCTTGTGGTGGTGTTGACGAATCTCGGGAGTTCTCTGGGAACCTTTGTGGCAATTCCATTGATGGCCAAAGTCTTTTCTTAATCGGCCTCAAACCCCTTAGCCTTACTTTTCTATTTTGGCTCGCCGGTACTGAAAATATGCATCCCTCACTGCCACGTATGGATCAAGGGCCGATTTCTTGAGTGCCTCATAGTCACCGATGGAAAGGGAAGTCCTGTTCACCCTGTCCTCTCCCCGGACGGCTATATTCTCGCCCGTTTTTGGCACCAGGTAGGTCACGGGATCCGCGAAGAAATCGCCGGCCAACCCGAACGTATCCCTGATACTCGAGGGGCCAAGAATAGGCCAGTTGATGAAAATGCCGGGGCCCGCTCCGAAAAAACCAAGTGTCTGCCCGAAGTCTTCATCCTGCGGCTCAACGTTGCCTATGCTTGCCACATCCACGAATCCCAGGAATCCCACGGTGCTGTTGACCGCAAATCGAAGCAACTCTCTTCCGAACCCTCTGATTTTTCCCTGGAGAAGGCAGTTCACGGCGCGAATGGGCATGGCGACGTTCGTAAACATGTTCCGGATTCCCACTCGAAACGGCTCAGGAATTACATATCTGTATCCCTTTGCCACGGGTTTGAGCACCCAAAAATAGAGTCTATCGTTAAACGTGAAAAAGATCCGGTTGATGGGCTCCAACGGATCGGCAATGGTTTCCTCCTGGATATTTTCATTCCAGTCTTCGGGCTCTTCCACGATTTTTTCATCTTCAAAGGATGCGGCGCCCAGCTGAATCGTATTTCCCAATCCTGACTCTTTCGAAGGATCCCGCGATGAACCTGGAAAAAGGTCCAGCTTTTCTCCCAATCGCATGGCCACAACCAGTTTATGATGACTCAATTTTTCCATCTCACGGTGTGAAATCCTCGCCAATTCGATTCCCGGATCTATTTCCGGGACCGCCGGAAGCGGCGAAAGGGCCGGTTCCCTTTCAGGCGTTTCGTCCAAGGCGTACCACACCGCAGGACGGTAGAAATCACTATTGTTCACCTGCGCTTTGGCCTGAGGCACCGGAAAAAACGCGAGGCAGAGCGCGGCAAACAAACAGCCTCTTACAATCCTGAAGAGATGTCTCTCCTCATCACAGATCATCATAGTCCAACTCCCAGTGTTATCCCTTCCCCACCTTCGCTCTCAGCTTCTTAAGAAGCTCCTGAAAAGAAGAGCTCACAATAATGCTGTTGAACTGGCTACGATAATTGTTGACCAGGCTCACGCCCTCGATGGACAGATCGTAAACAAGCCATCCCTTCTCTGTCTTCTTCATCCTGTACATGACGGGAATATTGGCGCCCTGCTTTGTCATAATATCGACTTTCACCAAGGCGTAGTCTCCCTGCACCCTTTCTCCATCATAGACAACCTTTTCTCCGGAATATCCTTCCACCCTGTCAATATACGTCTTTTCCAGAAGATCCTCGAACAGCTCCATGAACTCCTTTTTTTCCTCGGGTGTCCTCTTTCTCCAGTGCTGGGCAAGGGTCCTCCTGGACATTTCTTCCTTATCAAATATCTCCTCTGCGGCGGCCCGGATCAACTTGTCCCTCTCCTGCTTCTTTTCGGGGCCCTGCAATGCCGGGTCCTTCACAATGGCAATGATCTTGTCCGTAGTCTTCCTGATCACTTCCGTCGGCTCCCCCGCAAAGGCAGGGAAGGAAAAAGCGGTAACCAGAATCACGCACAATGATAACTGCAACATCATTTTTCGATGCATTATATTCCTCCAAAATTGTTCAAATTCCCCTCTGAATGCTTTCACATGTGTCCCTGCAAAGAGCCGGTTTACAGTTTTCCGAACACGTAACTGCTGATCAACTGTTCCAGATCAACTGGTGGTTGCGTATCCCTGATCCGTTGACCCGGCTTCAGTATCACATCAGAACCGCCGGGAGATATCTCCACGTATTTCTCCCCGATGAGGCCCCTGGTTTTAATGGCTGCGATGGAATCTTCCTGAATTTTGATTCCGGATGCCAGGTGAAGAGAAACCAGAGCACGATAATCATCGAGTTTTATGGATTTCACCCTTCCCACATCGACTCCGGCGATGGCGACCGAGGCGCCCGATTTGAGCCCTCCGCTGTTTGAGAATATTGCTTCCAGATTATATCCAGCCTGGCCGATGACTTCCAGCTTCGCCAGCCTCACGGAGAGATATCCCAGTGCGAGTATTCCCGCGATCATGAAAAGACCGACACCCAATTCAAGGTCAAACTTCTTCATGGTTTATGCTCCTGTCTCTTCCGCCACCAATTTATTAGAATTTAGTCACTATCGTCCCCTTTGCAAGGCATGAAAAGGGGCGGACCATCAGGATGGGGCCTTCCCAATGAGCCTGCCAGGAATTCTTTCAGTTCCGGCTCGGAGGAGGCCATGAACTCCTCCGGCTCGTAGTAGGCAAATACCCTCCCTTCGTTCAGAAAAGCCACGCGATCGACAATATCAAATACCCTCGGAACCTCATGAGTCACAATGACCCCCGTAAAATCCAGTTCGTTGTGGATTGCGTCGATCAGTTTGAGAATGGAGAGGCCGATGAGGGGATCAAGGCCGGTGGTGGGTTCATCGAAAAGTAAGATTTCAGGATCTACAACGAGTGCCCTGGCAAGTGCCACCCTTTTGACCATCCCGCCACTGATCTGGGACGGAAACTTGTCTTCCGAACCCGAGAGCCCCACGTTGGAGAGTTCTCTCAGGACACGATCCCTGATCTCTTTCCTGGGAGTCCGCGTCTTTTCCTTCAGAGGAAAGGCCACATTTTCAAAAACGGTCATGGAATCGAAGAGGGCCCCTCCCTGAAACAGAAATCCCAGCTTCGATCTCAGGGCATTGAGATACCTGCCCCTGGAGGAGGCTATATCATTTCCGTCCACCAGAACACGACCCTTGTCGGGTTTCATCAACCCCGCTATGTGCTTCAGGAGGACGCTCTTGCCTTCGCCGCTCCCTCCGATGAGGGCGATCACTTCACCCTTCGGAATCTCAAGCGAAACGCCCTTGAGCACCACATTGCCGTTGAATGATTTATGGAGATCCTCAATCTTGATCATTCTTCTGCTACTCACCTACTCTTCGACAGGATCAGGTGCTTAGCCTGTAGACTGAAGGCTGTTCGGCACTTCAGCCTAAATGTCTACAGCCTGTCACCCTCTAATACAGCAGGCCTGTCATGAAGTAGTCCCATACCAGGATCAGCACCGAGGAAAGAACCACCGCCTGCGTGGTGGCCTTGCTGACTCCTTCGGCTCCGAAACCGGTGAAAATCGAAGTGTAATACCCCTTGTAACAGCAGACCCAGGTGATCAATATCCCGAAACTCAATGACTTGTACAATCCCTCTAAAATATCTTTCGTGCCCACGTAGCTGGACATCTCGCCAAAATAGGTCCCTACGCCCACGCCCAGAAGCTTGACCCCTATCAGGTATCCGCCGAAAATCCCCACCACATCAAATATGGCGGTGAGCAGCGGCAGGGAAATCAGGCCTGCCAGGAAGTTGGGAACTACGAGGTAGCGGTAGGGGTTCAGTCCCATGAGCTCAAGGGCGTCGACCTGCTCGCTGATGCGCATGATCCCTATTTCCGCGGTAATGGCGGATCCGGCCCGGCCGGTGACCATGAGGGCCGTCAGAACCGGCCCCAGTTCCTTGATCAGGGAGAGGCCTATCATCGGTCCCAGAAACGCATCGGAACCGAACCTGCTCAGGCTGTAATACCCCTGAAAACCGAGAACCATGCCTGAAAAACAGCCGGTAAGGAGGATGATAACCAACGATTGAAACCCTATGAAATGTACCTGCTTGATTACCCGCAGCACCTTAACGGGAGGGATTACGGCATAGAAAAAGGTCTTTACCAGAAACAGGCCCATAACACCTATGCGGTATATGTAAAGGAGGGCAAAGGCCCCAAGTCGTCTGATCAGTTGCTCCATGCGCGCAAGTCTTCCAGATTGGACGTCCGATGTCAATCTCAAAGGTTTCCCTGAATACTAACCAGTTCTCTGTTCCAGGGCGATTTTTCCAGCTCGTCTCCAAGTTTTTTCAGACAATCCGACAGGGTTTCCACCGCTTCGGTCTTCGCCACAGGGATATCGTCCGTGCCTCTTTGATCAAGGGCGTCAATGACATTCTTTATTGTCAGTGAGTTGGGATTCATTGCCGGCTGATAGGCGGGGTTCTTTTCACTCTCCCGCTGCACGGGAGTGATAAGCCTTGCCTCCATCAATTCAAACAGTATCTGGCGTACCAGGCGGATAGGAGTTTCCAGCTGGTGGGATATCTGGTCTTCATCCAGTGCCTCTTTTCCCTGGGAAAAATTGTGAACCAGCAAGTGAATGATCGCCAGTGACACCAATCTCTTGAAAGAATGGCTTGCCGAGAGACAATCCGGTTCGAATTCGTACGTGTGCACATTCTGGTAGGCAAAGGCTATTTCGGCCCCGAGAAATACGATGAGCCAGCTCACCTGAAGCCAGATCAGGAAAAGAGGCAAGGCCGCAAAGCTCCCGTAGACTGCATTATACTTGGAAACGCCGATCTGGAACTTGATATACCCGAATTGGAATCCCTGGTACAGGACTCCGGCGATGAGGCCTGCCAGAATACCGGAACGGAGGCGGACCTTCGTGTTGGGCATGAAGATATAGCTGAACGCCAGCATGGAAAAAATGATCGCATAGGGCACCAGTTTGAGCAGGAAGAAGATAACCGGGCCGATAGCCTCCAGGACTGATATCCGGTGAACATAGGCGCTCACCTGACTCGTGGCGGCCACCGTCATTGCGCTGGAAGACACGAACAGGATTGGATAGATAAGGCTGATCGCCAGATAGTCAGTTACCTTCCTCCCTATCGGTCTCCCCTTCTTGACCCCCCAGATGTCATTGAACGATGCCTCGATATTGCCCAGGACCCGCATGATGGCCCAGAACAAGACCACAAATCCAAGGCCCGCGATGAGGCCGCCCTGCACATTGGCGAGAAGATTCTGGGCGAAATTGATGATTTTCTCCGCAATCGCCTCCTGCCCCGGCAATCTCCTGAGCACCTCCCGCTCCAGCGTCCGCTGAAATCCGAAACCTTTTGCAAACGCAATCGTCATCGCCGCCACAGGGACGACCGATATCAAAGAATAGAACGTGAGGGCAGACGCCCTGAATTGAATCTTGTCTTCGGAAAGGCCTCGAAGGGTCAGAATGGTGATTCTGAAAAACTGCAGGAGGTAAAACTTGCCCCTGGGCAGGTTCTTGGCCTGAATCCTCCAGACATCTCTTTTTGCAAAATTAAGGGTCTTGGAAAACATCCTACCCTCCGTTCAGGGCCTTGAGGGCAAGGATGAGCGCCTGGGTGGCCGACCGTCCGTGCCTCCGTGCCCATGGGCCTTCACCGCCAGATAGAGCTGATGGACCAGCGCCAGTCCCGGCAGCGAGAGATTTAAAGCAGCGGCTTCCTCGAGCGCGATACCCATGTCTTTTACGAAATGCTCCACGAAAAATCCGCTTTTGTAGTCCCCCCGTACGATACGCGGGCCAAGGTTGTTAATGGACCAGGATCCGGCGGCCCCCTTGCCGATGATATCAATCACGGTCTGCTGATCCAGTCCCTGCATCTCGGCATAGAGGAGGGATTCGCAAACGCCCACCATGGTGCCGGCGATGAGTATCTGGTTTGCCATCTTTGTATGCTGGCCCGCCCCTGCACCTCCCATGTAGGAAATCCTGCTGCCAAAAGCCTCCAGGAGAGGCAGCACCCATAACACCCGTTCCAACCCAACCGATCTTCATTTGTTCCCGCTCCCTTCTTCCTTGATGAGTTTACAGATGACTCTTGTTCGCCTCTAACTCCGGAACACTGGTTCTTCCGGACCTCCCATCCTCTATGTTGATATTGGCTGAAGTATTCCTCTGTTGAAAAGGCTGAAAATGAACTGTACCGCAATCTCGAGTCCCTTGACGGCATCGCAGGTGGAGTGATCATGGTTGACCATGGTCATAGTGAGCGAATTGCCGGGAAAGGGATTACGTATCAGGATACTTTTACAGGAAGGGACAAGGGAGTAAGCGACTCCACTCCCTTTTGGCGCACCGTTGCCATGCCTGGCGGCGGCGCGTCGAGTGTCCACACGGGACGGGCCGGCTTCCACGGGGACGGAAAAAGGCAGCACCACTGACAGGATCAGGAGGGACCACAAGACCAGCCTCGGCCTCTTTTTCATTGGAGTGCCTCCTTGAGAGTTGCCGCATACGTGATCTTAGCAGGAGGAGGCACCGCCGTCAACAAGAAGCCGCACTCCCTGATCACCAGCAAGGCATCATCTGCGGCGTTGCCTTCGCTCGCTCCTCCTTGCGACGTATTGTTCATACGTCTCAGTCGTCGCTCCTTGGCGCCTTGCGTCTAATGCCTTGCTGGTGATCAGGATTCTTCCCTAACCACTTCTCCCGCTACCCGAGACCGTCCTCAATCCCGGCATCCTCTTTGTTGTGTCCGACGACGCGGGAATGGGTCCTATTTTTGGAATGACGGTATTGATTCGTCCGTGAGAAGACATGACTTCTGGCTCCTTCCGGGCCTAAAACGTCAACTCATCGGGCTCTATGACGATCCTGATTCCTTTTTCCTTCATCTCCTGCAGCGCGGCTTTCGTGGTATCGGGGGCCACTCCCTTGGACAAGCCCTCCACCACGGTCACCTTGAATCCACCATTGACTGCATCAATGGCGGTCGCCTTTACACAGTAGTCAGTAGCAATCCCGTAGACGATAACGTTCCTGATCCCGCTTCGCTTCAGGATCCGCTCCATCTCGGTCTTATCCCCGCCATCGTCCTTGAAGCCGGAATAGCTGTCATATTTCGGATCTTTGCCTTTTTTCACAATAGCCAGGAAGAGGCTATTATCCACGAGCACCCTCGCATTCTGGGTCCCCTGGAGGCAGTGGGGCGGCCAGAGTACCTGGGTTCTTCCCTCAATCTCGATGGATTGAAACGGTTTTCTTCCGGAATGACTGGTATAGAATGACACGTGATCGGGCGGATGCCAATCCTGGGTCCCGAACACAAGGAGTCCTTTCCGGGCCAGCTCTCTTGTCGCGTTTTCCACTTTTTCGACAAAGAACTTATCCGTTCCGGGCACCGCAAGGGATCCTTGCTTCCACGTGGTAAAATCCCCCTGCACGTCCACCACGATCACCCCGGCTTTGTCCCTTGCGAAAAAGTTATTTCCGAATTTCCTCAGGTATACAGCGCCACACGCCACTGCCAGCAAAATGATCGCTATTTTCATGCTCGTTCCTCCTTTTCTAATCCTGAAAATCAGGAGCAAACGGGTCCTTCATCCTCTCCCCTGCTATTGAACACAAAATCCCCAATCGCCAGGAGATCGGAACAATCATACCCGGCGGGCCGTCACGAACTTTTCGTCTGTGATCAAACGCATGGAGGCCATTCTTGATGGGCACTGGCGGCAAAGAAGCATAATAGCAGCCTCCCTGCAGCCGGCAGATGCTTACACAGCAAGGTACATCTCGCTGACCTCATCTGAGAGATTGCCAATATCATCATCGAAACAGACGTGCCCGTGATCCACAATAAAAACCCTGTCGCAGATGGTCCGAGCAAAATTGAGATTTTGTTCTGCCAGCAGGATGGAAACCCTTTCATCCTTCAAGCGCTTGATTGTGTTGCTGAACTGATCAACGATCACCGGAGCAAGGCCTTCCGAAGGTTCGTCCAAAATGATCAGTTCGGGATTTCCCATTAACGTCCGGGCGATAGCGAGCATTTGCTGCTCGCCGCCGCTGATCCGGCCTCCGAGACGATTTCTCATCCCGCCCAGGTTGGGGAAAAGTTCAAACAACAGCTCAGGCGTCCATGATTCGAAGCCTTCACGGGCAGGTCTCCTTCCCACCTCCAGATTTTCCATAATGGTAAGGCCGGCAAAAATACGACGGTCCTCCGGCACATACCCTACTCCCAGAGAGCAAATTCTATAGGGCGGCAGTCCCATAATGGATTCGCCTTTGAAAAAGATATCACCACTCTTGGGAGAGACAATGCCCATGATACTCTTCAGCGTTGTGGTCTTCCCCACCCCGTTTCGACCGAGCAAAACCCCGACCTCTCCCCGCTCCATTTCAAGGCTGAGGTCACGAAGAATGTGCGCTTTTCCATAGAAACTATTAATGTTATTTACCAGCAGCATTACATCTCGGGCCTTTTCTTCTTGAGCAACATTCATTCCCTTACCGCTCCGCCTTCGTCCCGGGGGTCGGGAAAGCGCGCCGGCCGAAGTATATATCCCGCACCTTTGAGTCCCCCCGGACTTCCTGGGGCGTCCCCTCGGCGATCAGCTCTCCGCAGTTCAACACGATAATCCGGTCAGCATGCGAAAAAACAACATCCATGTCGTGTTCTGTAAACAAGACACCGAGGGACTGATCCCGGACTATCTGAGAAATCAGTTCCATCAATTTCAGCCGTTCTCTGGTTCCCATGCCCGCGGTAGGCTCATCCATCAGGAGCAGTTTCGGCTTGTTGGCCAGGGCGATTGCCAGCTCAACCCGCTTGAGGTCACCGTACGCGAGAATACCGCACGGGCGATCCCATTGACTGTCAACTTCCACCAGTCGAAGGAATTCCATGGCCTCTTCTTGATATAGACCAGTGGTTTTTCGCAGAACGGACCGCAAATGCTTGTGTGACGACAAAAGAACCATTTGAATATTTTCGAGAACGGTCATGGAAGGAAATGTGGAGGTCACCTGAAAGGTTCTTCCCACCCCCAAAGTCCAGACGTGCCTCGGCCGCATTCCCGTGGTTTCTTTTCCGAGAATCCTGATGGTTCCATGATCCGGTCGAAGTTGTCCGTTGATCAAATTAAAGCACGTGGACTTTCCCGCGCCGTTCGGTCCTATCATGGCAAGCAACCGGCCCTCCGTCAAACCAAAAGCCACGTCATTCACGGCCTTCACACCGCCGAATGACTTGCATAGGTTCACAACTTCCAATACTCTCGACATTTATCTCGTCTCGACTGCCTCTGCTTTTTCGCTGGAAAGATATTTCCCAAATCGAGCGCCGAAGTACCCCCCGATTCCCTGGGGGAAAACCGACACCAGAAAGATAAATATGCATCCGAGGATCAGTCTCCAGAATTGAATATGGGAGATCTTATCTTCAAGCCAGATAAACACGCTCGATCCCACAATAGGCCCCGAAATACTCTCGATACCCCCGAGCAGTACACTAAGCAGGAGGTCAAAAGACCTGGAGATGGATATCTCGTCCGGAAACACACTCCCCTTTGAGAAGACGTAAATCCCGCCGGCCAGTCCGGCAAAAATGCCGGCCACAGCGAACGAAAACCACTGGTGACGAGTGACGTTGATCCCGATCGAAGCGGCCCTGAGCCGCGAATCCCGGCAGGCCCGCATGGTGTATCCGAACGGGGTAAACAACAGGTAGCGCAAAAGCAGAATGCCTCCGATCGATATGAGCGTGGTGAGATAGTAAAATGCCGTTACACTACTGGCCCATCTGGCAGGCCATATGCCGAGAATCCCATCATCACCGCCGGTAAGGCCGCCCCACTGAAACACGATAGACCAGCAGATCTGCGCAAAAGCCAGGGTCAGCATTGCCAGGTATACCCCACTGAGCCGCACGCAAAACCACCCTATGATGACTGCCAGGAGTCCAACGCAGAGGGGGGTGAGGAAAAGCGTCAGTTCCATGGGAGTACCCGCGTAATGCGTCAGCAACGCCGCGGCATAGGCGCCCCCGCCGAAGAACGCAGCATGCCCGAATGAGACCATGCCCCCCGGTCCCATCATGAAATAGAGGCTCATGCAGGCCAGGGCAAACATAGCCATTTCTCCAAAAAGGATCAGTTGATATTTCCCCCCAACCGTCGGAAACAGCAAGAGAAGAATGAGCAGGAACAACCCTAAAAATCGCATCTTCCTTGACGCTGGACGCATGATGGATTCAAATGATTCTTCAGCCGCCGGTCCCCGGCTCTCCTGTTTCCCCAACAGGCCGTAGGGACGAATCACCAGGACCACCGCCATCACGAGAAACATCATGACCAAGGTGCTTTGCGGAAAAAAAAGGATCCCAAACGAGCCCAGTTCGCCAATGAGCACCGCCGCGAGGAATGCTCCTGGAATGCTTCCCATCCCGCCGACCACGACGATGACAAATGCCGCTGCCAGCAAATTCATGTCCATCAGGAGATCGGCACCGCCTTTGGGAAGCTGGATCGCTCCTCCCAGCCCGGCCAGAAAAGAGCCCAGGAAGAACACACTGGTGAAGAGCCATTTCTGGTTCACTCCGAGGGCGCTCAGCATTTCCCTGTCTTCTGTTGCCGCCCTGACCAGAATTCCCCACCTGGTCCGGTTCAGAAGAAACCAGGTCCCTAGCAGTACAAGCGGCGCCGCAATGATCACGAACAGGTCATAGGCAGGCAGGAGAGCGCCAAGTATGTTGACGCTTCCTTCCAAACCCGGCACCATCGGGCCGAGGAGGTCTTCCGGTCCAAAGACCCACCGAGCGAGATCCTGGATGACCAGCACCACGGCGAAGGTTGCCATAAGCAGAAAAAGCTCGGGCGAGTGATACAGGCGCCTGAGCAGAAAAACCTCCACGATCACCCCGACAAGACCCACTGCCAGCGCCGCGGTCAGGATTCCCACCCAAAAAGAAAACCCCCAATGGGGCAAGGCCGCGATCGTAAAGTAACCAATATAGGCCCCGATCATATAGAAGGACCCGTGCGCCATATTCACGATCCGGGTGACCCCGAAGATCAGCGAAAGCCCGGCAGCGACTAAAAACAGGCTGGAAGCATCTGAGAGGCCTGTCAGGAATTGCACAAAGTAGAAACCCAATGCTTTTTTTCCCACACAAAGAACACGGTCATAGTTTCGTCTTTATCAATCTTGGGGCCGCAATTTTCTGACTTCAGCATCGCTCGGCAGATAGTCCTTGCCGTCCATGTACTTCCAGTCGATCATTACGCCTTTTCCGTCTCTTATGGCAGTGTACCCGACATAGGCTCCCATTGTGGATTGGTGATCAATTTTGCGGAAGGTGATGGGGCCGAAAGGAGACTCAAACGTCATCCCTTCCATAGCCTCCACCATCTTTTCCGTATTGGTGGAGCCGGCCTTTTTCAGCATACTTGCCGCAGCCATTAGTGTGCTGTACCCGACAACCGATCCCATCCGGGGATAGTCGTGAAATCTTTCTTCATATGCCCTTAAGAATCTCGTATGGGCTTTGGTGTGAATCGCATACCAGGGATACCCGGTCACCAGCCAACCAAGAGGGGCCTCGCGTTTGAGTGGGTCCAGGTATTCGGGTTCACCCGTCAGCAGGCTTGCGACGAATCTGTGTTTGAAAAACCCCCTCAAGTTCCCTTCCCGTACAAACTTAGCAAGGTCCCCACCGAACGTCACGTTATAGACAGCCTCCGGGTTGGCACGCATCAGAGCCTGAATCTCAGCACCGGCATTGATCTTGAACAATGCCGGCCACTGTTCGGCAACGAAGTCTACACTCGGATTTTTGGTATGCAGGACTTCCTTGAATGCGTTAACCGCATCTTTTCCATAGGCATAATTGGGGGCGATCGTGGCCCATCGTTTCGCGGGATTCTCGGCTGCAGCGCTGCCCAACATGGCTGCCTGCATATAGGTTGAAGGTCTCAAACGGAACGTATAATGATTTCCATTTGTCCATACCAGGGCATCAGAGAGAGGTTCTGCAGCCAGATAAAACACCTTATTTCGTTTGGCAAAATCGGTTAAGGCAAGTCCCACATTAGAGAAATAGGAACCCATGAGTAATATCACCCGATCCCTTCGAACCAACTCCTCCGCTATTCTGACTGCGTTGCCGGGCTTTGCCGCATCATCCCTGGAGATCACCTCGAGTTTTTTTCCATCTATGCCACCCGATTTGTTCACCTGATCCAGGGCGAGGTTCCACCCGTTCCGGTAGGGGAAAGTAAAGCTTGTAAGCTTGCTGTAGGTATTTATTTCGCCCAGTTTTATGGTGTCATTCGCGAATACTAACGGCCTGCCGGTCAGCAGCGCAAGAAACGCGACTGCGACCACGAACAAAAAAATGTTCCTGGTTTTCATCTCTTTCCTCTTTTCGGTTCGCTGTTTTTCAAAACAGGAGGGTCCCCAGCCTTGTACCGTAGGGAATTTCACCTCCCGTTCGCCTCTCGTGATCCTTTTTCCCAGGCCTCTCTTGTCTTTAGCAGGCCTACCTATTCCTGCAAATCACGCTCACGTGCGTTCGATATCGTTCGTTCTCTATTTTCTGCGATTTTTACCGGCTTATCCAGGGTGCCGATGATTTTCCGTCAAGCGATTTTCTATCTTGTTCGAAATTTTCAGTTGCACGTACTATACACGGTTTTAGGTCCGGACCGCAAAAGATAACCGAGTCCGTCTGTTCGGAGCAAACCGCGATGGAATATTCTCAGGGAAAAATAGGCAGGGTCTTTGTTGCCGGCCTTAAACAGGGAGAAGGGGAATATCCATGCATCGAGGAACCGAGCAGGAAACAGCAAGTCGGTTCGGCCGCCGTTCTCCGCATGGGAGGAATTCGACGATGCGAGGGGGGTCTATTGTTTTACTCCTCCTCTGCTTCGGGCAACCGGATCACAAGCACGGGCTTTTTACACCGGCGAAGCACCCTCTTTGACGTACTTCCCAGCACCGCGCCGCTGAAGAGTCCCCGTCCCCTGGAGCCCATGACCACAACGTCGTAACCGTTCTCTTCCATCTCTTTCAGAATCCAATCCACGGGATTCCCTATCTTGACCAGGATCTCATCTACGATAAAGGGACACGCGGGCAGTTCCTCGCTCGCCTCGTCACAGAAATTCTTAAGACGCGATTTGAGCGTTTGAATCACTTTATCCTGCTTCTCCTCCCGAATCTTCTCCCAGCGCGCCTCCCCGACAAAGTCGGTGACCATGGCGAGAGCGCCCGGGGACGGCTCTTCCACGACATGCAGAATTGTCACGCCGGCGCCATAATGGTTGGCGATGCTCGCCGCATAGCTGAACGCGTAACGCGCATTTTTCGAAAGGTCCGTAAGATAGAGTATTTTTCGTATTTCCGGCACATGAATCATGCTATCACCTCCAAGAGATTATATTGATCTTCCATGTAACGGCGCGTGCTGTCAATATATAAGAATCGAACAGTGCGTCTCCTTCCGAAGAGCTGAAGGTATCAGCTTCCCCGACACGGCTGCTCAGGGAGGGAGCTTTTTCTGGAGTGACTGGTGAGAGGGCACCGTCAAGCACTCAGCGAGTCTGCTGAGTGCTTGACCAGCCCGGAAACCTCGGAACGGAAGAAATGGCTCCCTTCCTGAGCGGGATGTTCCTCTGCACCACGGACCGGTAGAGCCTATCCTGGTCTTCCACCAGATGTGGAGGATTTAATCAAAACTAGCCTGGTTTTTCCCGGGATCGGCCCGGGCCAGTAGTTCCAGCCACCGCTGATCAACCTGTTCCCGCACCGCGCGGATCATTTCTTTGCCCATCTCC
>CAZONI010000053.1:0-25605 GCA_964581175.1 uncultured Desulfobacteraceae bacterium | reverse complement strand
TTCTTGGCTCCCGGACCGCAGGAGATGTTCCTCTCCCGCATCCGTTTGACCAGGAGACGGGAAAGACGCTGTTTCTCTTCTCCCGAGACCACGGTAAACTCCCAGGGCTGGAGGTTGATAGCGGACGGGGCCTGGGTCGCGAGCCGCAGGAGCCTTTCAAGGGTCTCTCTTTCCACCGGTTTCTTGAGAAACCCTCGTGTGCTCCTCCTTTTTTTCATTGCTTCAATAAGGTCCATGTCATATCCCGCGCTTCCGCACCCTCGAATAATTTTCGTCCATTATTCTTTTTCCTTGAGGTTGAGGGTGCGTTTCACCAGTTCCTTCTCATGGTCATAGTTGATGACCCGCTGGAGCATGATTTTCTGGGCCATGACCGGTCCCGCCCCGTGCCAGGTGGCCACCCCATGCTGCCCTGCCGTCCAGTTCTGCAGGAGTTTGTGCACCTTCATGATGTTTTCCGTGGGCTCATCCGAGCCGAAACTGAAGAACTCTTCCACGTAATCCTTGACCTCCGGGTTCTTGAGTTCTTTCAAGGAAGGCATGGTCACCACAAGACCTCCCCCGATATCCCCTGCCAGGGCCAGGACCCGCCAGAACGCATTGCAAATGTTCAATTTTGATACATTGCCCATGAGTTCATCAGGCAGAAAAACCCCGGAGCCTTCGGGCTCTTCGGCGCCCTTGTTCGCAGCGGCCAGCCCGCACGCCCTGCCCGTCTCCCGCAGGACCACCATCTCCATGAGCTGTTCGTTGATATGGGCCGCCTTCTGAAGCCCCTTGTATTCCTGGATCAACTTGCTGGCCCCGATGACCTGGTTCATAAACCCAACCTTGCAGGTGCCCCCGCAGGTCATGCGATGGGTTTTGGCGAAACGGGTCACCAGTTTGACAGAGTACGGATACTCGCCGCAGTGAAATACGCGCTCCCAGGGGACAAAGACGTCATCAAAGATTACCATGGAGGTCTCGCGCTGGCCGAATATGGGATTGCCCAATTCTTCCAGATCATCGGCGAGTTCCCTCTCGGCCGAATAGGGAGAATACTGGCAGACGTAAGTGATGCCCTTTGTATCCGTCGGGATAGCGAATGCCACGGCGTAATCCTCTTCCCCCTCAAAGTGCGCAGCCTGGGGCAGGACCGCGAGTTCATGGCTGGCATATGCTCCGCTGATGTTGATTTTGGCTCCCCGGATCACAATCCCTTCCTTATCCTTACCTACGACTTTCAGAGAGAGATAGGGATCGGGCCAGTCCAGGGTCTTCTTATTCCTGCTCCCCCTGGGTTCGGTCAACGCGCCGGCCACGGAAAGATCTTTCCTCTGCACCATCTTCAGATATTCCAGGAATCGCGAATGGTACTCGGTGCCCAGGTCCCTATCCATTTCCCAGGTGGTGCTTGCGAGGGAGTGGAAGGCATCGTATCCAACGCACCGGTAGATGCAGGTGCCCAGCATCTCCGCGGTAAACGTTCCTGCTTCTGCCTTTTTCACCAGGTCCTCCCTGCTCGCGCTTATGTGGGTGTACCGGTTTACCACGTCGTCAATAAGGGGAGAATAACACGTCATGATATCCTTGTACCCGGGGTCCAGGGCCCATGCGTAGCTTGCCTTGTTGGCTTCTATCACGGTCCGGGTGTTCCGATTCTCAAACAGGTTTTCCACCCGCTTTCCGTTCATGAATATTCTTGGATTTAACTGTCCTATACTTTCTTCGAATTGTTCCGGCGTCATCAATGCCATGGTGATTCCTCCATAATTTCGTACGTTCCCGATCCCTGGCCCCTGATCTTTACTGCTTTGTCTGTCCAGTGCCACCCCCGCGCAGGCCGAGCACTTCATACCCATTCTGCTGCAGAAAGGCAACAATTTCCTCAGGCAGCGTGCCCCCTATCGCCAGTATGGACTGCCCTTTTCCATCCTTGAATGAAACCCCCTGCACTGTAAGCTGGATATTCCTGGAGGCGTCCCGTTTACACGCCATGAAAGAGTGGGGTCCTTGCTGGAAAGGAACGCCGAGGAACCGAAGGGTCTCGGAAAGCATTTCCAGGGGGTCCTTGACACTGTGGAGGGAAAGGACCCTGAACCCATGTTCTTTCAGGACGAGCTGCATCTTCTCTCCCAGACCCGAAAAATCCATGACGCAGTCGGCGCCGTTGGACTTCAGGAAAATATCCGCCTTGATCAGGAGCTTCAGGTCCGCTGCTTCACTTTGATAGACAGGAATATTCACAGATCTGGTGAATTTCTGTCCCAGGCGCTCCAGGATCATCCCCGTTCGTGCAATAGGGTCATCAGGAGCAGAGATGATATGCGGCTTTGTTTCCTCTTGTCCGGGGTAGCTGTCTGCCGGGGGATAATCGATGACCTTGATCCCCAGTCCCTCGAGGTAATCCTGGATCGTCCAGGGAATTGCAGGCATGTATGGTTCCCGCAGGGTCAGAACGGCCGTGGTCTGCTTTTGTTCGGAAGACCCACCGGACATGGGAAGAAGCCAATCTCCCGTGATGCGAAGCTGAATATCCCCTCCGAATTGAAGCGGATGTCTGGTTCCGTCACTATCCCTGAAATCACACGCGGTGATAATTTTGCCAAGGGCCGACCGCAGGGTGTCCTTTGCTGTCAGATGGACGATCCGGTACCCCTTCCAGCTCGATTGAATCAGGTCCGCAACCCTTGAGGGAAGCTCGTCGTGCAGGTCCACAATAACCTTGTTCCCCGACGGGGCGTTCAGTACGGGAAAGGACTCCGCCCTGAGGTTGATCTGCCCCCCTGCTCTCAGGGGAATAAAGTGCTGTCCGCTGGTGACCCAATCCATGCCCAGTTCTGAAAATATTTCAGCCAGATCGTGGGAAACAGGACTGACCCTTTCTTTCGGCGCCTTCTGCTTCTTTTCCTGAAATCGTTCCGGAATAATGGGTTTTCGTACCACTTCCGGCGAGTATATCGGCAGCCTGATGCGTTGCCCGGGGAGGATCACATTGATGTCCTTGATATTCGGATTGAGTTTCCTTACCAGGGACAGGTATTCGCCGTACAGCCTTTTTGCAGGGACGTGATACCGTCCTTCGATGACCCGGGTCAGGGCGTCACCCGGCTGAACAGTATAGTTTTCCATTTTCAGGTTCTTCAGGTCAGCCAAATCCATCTTTTCCACGATAGGCGCTGTCCCGCTCCCGACGCCGGATACCGGCACAATCCTCAGAGGGATAAGGATCTGCTGTCCCGGCTGAATGAGATCAAGGTTTCCAAGGGCCGGGTTCAGTTCCCTGAGTATTGACAGCACTTCCCCTATTTTCCCCATCTTCAGGAGCTTTTTCTTCCTCAGGATCTCCCACAGATGCTCCCCTTTGGCCACCACATAGGGGCTGACGAGGACTTTCTTGTCCTTCACCTTTTGGATCTTTCCCTGCTGGAGGCCGGCTGTCTTGGTCAGGGAAATGGCATAGGTCTTTTCACCCTCTTGGGCAAGAGCAGGGGACAGCGTTGTGGCGGAAAGCAGGACAATACAGGCAAGAAAAAGCTTTTTGCCCCGATGGAAAATTGGCATACGTACCTCTTTCTCCCTTTACCGGGATCATGCCGACAGGCCATACCTGTGCCTGCCCCTTAGGAAAATACATAATCCCCTGTCCCTGTCAACGGAAAAAAGGGCTCTCACCGGGTAATGCGGTGCGGGAGATGAGGCGCGAAACTCTCCCGGAAGCGAAACAGGGCTCAGATCGGGTTTATTTGGCACTACATATTGGTACTTTCAGATTTCGCGGACACACCATCTGGTATTTTATCTTTACAAACAGGAAGATATTTGGTAGAGGAATGGCGCAAGGCAGAAGAATCTTTTTTGGTTGGGAGTGTTTCATGAAGATCCAGAGGCTTTCCATAATCGGGTTTAAGTCATTCATGGATAAGCTTGTAATAGACTTTCCTCCAGGTATCAGTGGAATTGTCGGCCCCAATGGATGCGGCAAGAGCAATATCGTGGATGCCATACGCTGGTGTCTTGGAGAACAGAGCCCCAAGCAGCTGCGGGGCCGCCAGATGGAAGATGTCATTTTCGGGGGGGCCGGGACCTACAAATCGCTCGGCATGGCGGAAGTCTCCATTCTCTTCGAAAACGGGCACGCACCTTTCGTGGGCCTGTTCTCGCAATCACCGGAGATTTCCGTTACCAGACGACTCTACCGTTCCGGGGAGAGTGAATACCGTATAAATAACAGCCCCTGCCGTCTCAAGGACATTCAGGAACTTTTTATGGATACCGGCCTGGGCAACAGGGCTTACTCCATTATCGGGCAGGGGAGAATCGGGGCCATCCTCGAACAACGGCCGGAGGAAACCCGGATCATGCTGGAGGAAGCCGCGGGAATTACCAAATACCGAAAAAAGGTGGAAATCTCCCAGAGGAAGATGGAACAAACCGAATCAAACCTGCAGCGGGTTGAGGATATTCTCGGAGAAATCCAGCGCCAGATGAGATCCCTCAAACGGCAGGCAGCAAGGGCCAGACGCTACAGGGCTATTTCCGAAGAGATCGGAAAGCTGGAGCTCATCCTCAACGCGAATGCCTACCATCAGCTGGAAGAGGCTGCCGGCGCCAGAAAAAAATCAACCGATGCGCTCCTCCAGGAGGAGCTCGAAAAAACCGCCGAGCTGTCGAACCATGAGGCCAGGCTGGAATCTCTGGGCATGGATCTGGACGACAAGGACAGGTCTCTCTCGGAACTCAGAATCAGTCACGAGCGCCTCCTGGAACGGGTTCATAAGAAGGAATCGCTGATAGACTCCCTTTCGGGGGAAATAAAAATGCAGGAAGAGCTGGAAGAGCGTCTCGATGCTGAAAGAGAGCATATAGAGGAGCGCCTCCTGCACCTCCAGGAAGAGCGGAGCGGTATTGACACACGCGTCAAAGAGATAAGAAAGGGCTTCGGGGAACTCGAGGGAAATATTTCCGTGGTCGAACAGCGGTGTGAATCGAAACGGAAAACACTGAAGGAGATCGGGGAGGAGTACGAAAGGGTAAAAACCATCATCAGCAAAGAACTGAGCAACGAGACGGGTCTGAACCACGAGTCCCAAATTCTGAGCAGCATGCTGGGCAAAATGACCGATGGACGATCACGCCTCGAGCGCGAACAGGGAGAGGTTCAGACCAGGATGGACAAGACGCTCACGGCCTCCCAAAGAAAAATGGCCGAGCGGGAATCGCTCCAGGATCATCTGCTGGAACTGAACGAGACTCTCGAGGAAAAGGCACGCCTATGCGAAGAACTGGAGAGGCAGAAAGCAGCACTGCAATCTGAACTGCATTCCGCGGAAACGGAATTGAATACCTGTCAAACCCGATTGTCAAGCCTCGAGACGCTGACCTCGAATTTTGAAGGGTACAAGCAGGGTGTTCGCACCATCATGAAGGCCAAGGACCTGGAACTTTCCCGCCAAGGCAAGATCATGGGCCTCGTGGCTGACGTGCTGCGAGTGGACTCCCGATACGAACAGGCCGTAGAAGCAGTCCTGGCCGATCAGCTCCAGTACGTGATCGTAGAAACCCAGGACGATGGAAAACACGCTATTGATTATCTCAAAGGCAAGGCAAAAGGCAGGAGCAGTTTCGTGCCGCTGAAAGAACTGAACGGGAACAGCAACGGCAGCTCCCGTAGCCATAGCGCTTATCCGCTTCTCCGCGACCTGATAGAGGTGCCCGAAGGCTATCGTCCTCTTCTCGATGCCCTGTTTTCAGACACGATGGTCGTGGATAACCTGGATGAAGCCCTCTCCGCCTGGCGCGGAAACGGCAGGAATCAATGTCTTGTCACCCTGGATGGGGATATGGTCGACCCGAGAGGGATCATCAGCGGCGGGAAGCAGACCCATGCCGGCATCGGAATTCTCTCCCGCAAAAGGGAATTGGCCGAGCTCAGGGGAAAAGGAAAGCGTTTTGAGTCTGCGGTCGAAAGTCTGCGGGAAAGAATGGCCCTGATGGCCGAAAAGGTGCAACTCGAGAAGCAATCCCTGGAAGATGAGAGGGAAGAAAAATGGTCCTGCCAGGACGAAATAAACGAACTGGACAAGACGGTCTTTCAACTGGGCCAGGAGCTCGATAACCTGGAAAGGCTCTCTGAAAGGATCGCACAGGAGCTGAAGGCAAAAGATACGGAGGAAACGAAGCATAAAGAACGGCTTTTGGAAATCGAGAGAGCCGTCCTTCAATCCAAGGCCAAGCGGAAAGAAGAGGAAGAATGGACCCGCCGGAAGCAGGTTGACCTCCAGGAATACGAAAAGGGCTACGAGGCGAACAGGGAAGAACTGAACAGGCTGAAAACGGAGTATCGTATCCTCCAGGAAGAAGAGAGGGGGCTGCTTCGCGAGAAGGAGAGGCTCGTCCAATATGCTGAAGAGGCAGGGGAAAGAATAGAACAAATCGGAACAGATATTACTACCGGGCGGGAAACGTGCACAGCCTGTGAACGCAAGAAGGAATCGCTTCAACAGGAACGTCTCACTCTCTCGGAAGAGCTCAAGGAATCCCAGGAATGCCTGAGCCTGGCAGAACGAGAGAGACAGGATGTTCAGATCCATGCGCGGGAGATAGAACAGGGCGCCAGGAAGGTCCGCGAAGACATGAAGGACCTCAGAGAAAAGATCAGCCAGGCAAGAATGGAGGAGTCCGAGATCCGTTTCAAGATGGACGGGCTTGTTCAACAGGTCCAGGAACGATTCAATCTGAAGCTGGCCGAAATCTATGGGCAGTATCTTGATGAGGGTTTTTCCGCGTCGGACCGGGAAAGGGAACTCAGTCAGAAAAGGGAATTGCGCGGGCGCCTGGGAGAGGTCAACCTGACCGCTATCAAGGAGCACGAGGCCCTGACGGAGCGTTATGAATTCATTCAAAAGCAGAAAGAGGATCTTCTCACATCCATCGACACCCTGCGGAAGACCATAAGAAAAATCAACAAGACATCGCTCGAAAAATTCGGGGAAACCTTCAGAGAGGTAGACGAAAAACTGAAAGAAATTTTCCCGATTCTTTTCAACGGCGGGACCGCTTCCCTGAAGCTCACGGACGAGGAGCATCCCCTCGAAAGCGGGGTCCTTGTGGAAGTGCGTCCTCCCGGGAAAAGGCTGAGCCATATGGGGCTCCTCTCAGGAGGCGAAAAGGCCCTGGTGGCTATGGCTCTGCTTTTTGCCATTTACATGATCAAGCCAAGTCCTTTCTGCCTCCTGGACGAAGTGGATGCCCCTCTGGACGAGGCAAATATCGATCGATTCAATGCACTCCTCAAGGAAATCAGGCAGTACTCCCAGATTATCATGGTCACTCATAACCGGCGCACCATGGAGATAGCGGACCGCCTGTATGGGATCACCATGGAAAGAAAGGGCATTTCTAAAATCGTATCGGTGGATCTGAACGGCAAGAAGTCCGAGGACACCCGGTTTCCCATGGGCTATCCTGAGGGACCAAGACCGGTGCGGGCCCGGGCTGCACTCCAGTAAAGGAAAAAATCCTCCTTCCTGAGTCCCTCTCGAGGGCCGCTTGATGCCTCCCCGAGGGGGGCTGAGGAAGGAAGCCATTTCTCCCTGAGCATTTCGCTTTTCTGGACTTTGGATCGGTAAAACCTCTCCGGGTCCTTCACCAGAGGTGGAGGGTTTAGCTAAAACTAATCGTGTTCACCCGGTCAATCCTTTTAAGGAATGGTTGAATTGCGAAGTGGGGGTGTAATCGCGGATGATATGGTTTAAGAACAAGGAAGAAAAAGAGAAGCCGGAAGGCCCTGAAAAGGGCTTTCTTGGCCGATTGCGGTCGGGGCTTTCAAAGACCAGGAGTTCGTTCACCGGGAGGGTAGACCGCCTCGTCCTTGGAAAAAGAGAAATCACCCCTGAACTCCTGGATGAACTGGAAGAGATCCTGTTCACATCCGATATCGGGGTGGTCACCACCCAGGAATTAATAGACGCCGTCCGGGAGAAAGTGGCCAGGAAAGAATTAAAGGATCCTGAGAAACTGAAACTTGCCCTGCGGGAACACATCCTTTCCTTCCTGGAAATCCCGGCCCGGGAGTCACTTCCCCGATCACCGGGTGAACCGCTGGTCATCATGGTCGTCGGGGTAAACGGGGTCGGAAAGACTACGACCATCGGCAAGGCGGCGCACCGCTTCAAGGAGCAGGGCAAAGAGGTCATGCTCGTGGCGGCTGATACGTTCCGCGCTGCCGCAGTCGAGCAATTGGCCGTCTGGGGAGAAAAGGTAGGAACCGAAGTAGTCAAACAGGCAACCGGTGCCGATCCTTCAGCCGTGGCCTTTGATGCCATCAGTGCTGCTGTGTCGAGAAAGGTGGACGTGGTGCTTATCGATACTGCAGGCCGTCTCCACACCGAGCGGAATCTGATGGACGAGCTCAAGAAAATCCCCCGGGTGATCGGCAAAAAGCTGCCCGGGGCGCCTCACCAAGTCTGGCTTGTTCTCGATGCTACAACCGGCCAGAACGCCATTTCCCAGGCGGAGATATTCAATAAGGAGCTTGGCATAACGCACATCATCCTGACCAAACTTGACGGAACCGCCAAGGGAGGGATCGTGGTGGGCATTTCGCATCAGCTTCAACTGCCCATCAAGTTCATCGGCATCGGGGAAAAGATGGATGACCTGCGGCCGTTCGACGCCGCCGACTTCGTGCAGGCCATCTTTGACTAGGTTCCCCGGCCGCCTTGCTGAGCTACTGTTCCCGCCGCCAGCGTGATGGGCCCGTCGTGTTCGCAAAAAGTATCGCTGTGCCCCTTTACCACGCCGGTTTGAAGCACCATGCTGAGGAGGAGTGTTGCGCAGGCAGGGCCAGGAAATCTCCAGAGCGCGAGAAATTATAATGCACGCATCCATTCCGGCCGCAGGTCGATCTTGCCGCTCAAGGCCCCGTCAATCAGGTCCAGCGCCTCCTGTTTTCCCTTGGGAAGGCGTGCCTTCACCGGGAGATAGTTGGAGGCATGGTTGGAAAAGAAGAGCCCCCGGCTCAGATCCGTATGAGCAAGCATCTCCCTGAGTTCCATGAGAAACTCCCGCTGATCGGGCAGCTCGATTCTGCCCTGTTCATAATCCTCGTAGAGGGGTGTCCCGGGGATGAGCATGAGTGTGAGCGCGCCGACATAGTTGGGATCCATGGCGCTGAGAAGGCGCCCGGTAGCCCTCGCGTGCTCAAGAGATCTCTCCCTCCCCGCGATGCCGAGCAGCACGGTTACGGAGAGCTTTATGCCTGCGTCTTTTACCTTTCGGCCCATGCTGATCAAGTGTTCCGCAGTGGCGCCCTTGTGGATCTTTTTCAGGGTCTCGTCATCACCGCTTTCCACTCCCAGGTAAAGAATCCCAAGGTCGTTCTCCCGCAAGGCCTGCAGCTCATCGGGCGACTTCATCTTTATGCTCTTGGCGTTCGCGTAGGCCCCGACTCTCCGCACCCACGGCAGATGTTCCCGTATTTGATCCAGGATCCACAGAAGCCGCTTCTGCGGGATAATGAGGGCATCCCCGTCCATCAGGAAGACCCTGTCCTGTCGTTTCATATACCTGGACGCAAAGAGGATGTCGCTCAGGATAATTTCATCATCCTTTATTCGAAATCGCTCACCCTTATACGTACCGCAAAAAGTACATTTATTATGGGAGCACCCTACCGTCACCTGCAGGAGGATACTGAAAGCCTCGCTCGGCGGACGGATGCAGTTTCCCTCGTAATGCATCCCTTCGCTTTCTACAACACACTCACCCATACACCTCAACACCTTTCAAATAGAGGAACCACAACCACGAAAAACGGCGGATTGTGATTGCCTCACCCTATTGGTATTCCAGAACGGCCAGGTTACTCTTTCCCTTCTTTTTTCTTCTTCTTTTTCTGCTGCCGCTTACTTATTTCCGCGGTTTCCTCTTTTCCCTTTCCCTTTCTGTCCTTCTTTTCCTTGGGAGCGGCCGCTTTTTCGGCCTTTTTCCTGGCCATTTCTTCAGCCTGTCCCTCCAGAGAAAAAATGGCCTTCAACCGGGCTTCTGTCTCTCTCAGATGAGCTCGGATCTTTTTCACCGCCGGATCTCTTACCACCTTCTTGGTTTCCAGGCCCTGTTCCGCCAGCATTCCTAATCGCTGTTCCAGTTTCGTTTCCCAGTACTTTTTCTGCTCAACCCTGACTTCTCTGCTTTTGGATGTCATTTCCCTTCTTTCTCCTCTCAGAATATTCGCGCCGTGCAGCAGGGCCCGGTGACTCGCATCGGTCACCGCAATAAAATAAACGCCCGTTCCTGCTTTTGCTGCATGTTCTTCAATTAGAGCTTGTCATATCAAACTGCAATCTAATAATACAGTAAAACAGCGAAACAGGCAATGGTCTCGTGATATCAAAATTCCTGCCTGCAGAAATAGGATGACGGTGAAACCTCCATACATATCCCTTGAACCGCTGATCCTGTGGCCGAGGGGAGAACACCCGGTCCAATGGAACCGCTTCTTTCCGGATACCACCCCCCTGCATGTGGAGATCGGATTCGGGCTTGGGGACTATCTGGTCAGGCAAGCCGGGAGACATCCCGATTGGGGAATTATCGGCCTTGAAATGGAATGGATCTGCATTCGCCGGACGCTTCGCAAGATCGGCCTGACAGGTATCAGGAACGTGAAGCTGATTCGCGTTGAGGCGCGCGCAGCCCTTGACAGGTTATTCCCCGAACATTCGATAACACGCATAGACAGCATTTTCCCCTGCCCGTGGCCGAAAACACGACATGTGAAAAATCGTCTGTTTTCCCGTGATTTTCTCAAAACCATGAACAGCAGGCTTGTTCCCGGAGGAATGGCCCGAATCGTCACGGATCACAGGGATTATTTTGAATGGATCTTACGCCAGTCCACACACACGGGATTTGCCGTCATTAAAAGGAAAATACCACCTCGGTTCGCCACCAAATACGAACGGAAGTGGCTGGACCTGGGAGTGAAACGCTTTTTTGAACTCGTTCTGGTCAAAAAAGAACATATCCCTGCCCCGCTGAAGGAGGACACTATTTTGAAAACACACCGGATAGAAAAGTTCGAGCATAGACATTTTTTCCCATCCGGATGCAGGGGAGATATCGTGGTGGAGTTCAAAGACTACCTCTTCGATCAGGGCCGGGAAAAGGGAATGACGAGATCTGTTGTGCTGGAAGGCGGATTTAAACAGGACTTCTGGATCGAAATTGAGAAAAGAGGAAATTACTGGCATATCCGTCCCGCGAAGGGCTGCGGCATCATACCCAGTGCAGGGGTCCAGCGGGCGCTGGACCTCGTAAAAAAAGCCGCCGATCAAGCCGCCGGCGTCTCCAGGTAGCGCCTTATCAGCTTGTAGTCTTTTTCCGCAATCTCTGCGAACTTGACGCCCATACCCGACGGCTTCTCAGGAGTGCTTGATTCCCGTTGTCTGGACCAGACCACCTCGCACTTGATCTCCATGGCCCTTGAAACGCCCGGCAACTGGAGTTTCAGTGGGAACTGGCGCCCGGGCCCGATCGGATTCTCCGTCTTGATGAAGAGTCCGCCCGCGCTGATATTTCCGGTATATGCCCTGATAAACGCCTCGCGATCCTTGAACGACAGGGTCAAGGCCTTGGGAATCCTTGCCTCGGTCCTGGAAGTATAATCACATGCCCGCTCGAGCATCTTCTTGAACCGATACGTGATGGAAACCAGAATGGTCCTGAACTGGGCGGAGAGCTTGTTGAATTCCTTGTCGAGGAATTCACGGTCAATGATCCCCAGCGTGGTCACCCCGTGGGCCTTTGCCGTCGCAGTCCTCTGGATCCCGCCGATGAATCCGAGCTCTCCGAACACTTCCCCTTCTTTCAGGATTTCAATGATGTACTTCTCGCCCCCGACCGTCTTCGAGATCTCTACACTTCCCGTAATAATGATATACACCCAGTCTCCTGAACTCCCCTCTTTGAAGATGATCTGTCCATCATGATACGTCTCTTCTATAGCAATATTATACATGCCGCTCGGTTCCATGAAATCCTCCGTTTTCCCGGGATCACCATAAAGACTGATCCCCGATGACGCGGTCCAATCACCCGCCATGTGCGAGGTGGACCAGGGTCGCTCCCCAGCCGGATGTCCCCGGATCCAGCCCAAAATCCACCACCCGGGGGTGCTTTTCCAGTATGGCGTGGACTCGTCTTCTCAGTACGCCCTTTCCCTTCCCGTGAATGATTCTGACCTCAAAGACGCCCTTTTTCTCGCAGGCCCTCAGGTATTCCTGGACCACCGAAGAAACGTCTTTCGGGGAAAAGGTATGCAGGTCAAGAACCCCCTCGATGGGGATGGAAACCGGCCCCTTCCCCCTTTTCTCATTCATACCCTCTCCACCGACACCTGGTCCCCGAATTGATCGGCCAGTTCTCTTTGCAGGTTCTCGTAATTTTCCTCTGATTCTAATTCCACCAGAAGGTCCCGTTCATCAAGGACCTTGAGCAGCCCGGACTTATTGACGACCTCGATAACCTTCTTTACATCCGTTGTCACCCAACCCTTCATCCTCAAAACGAGTTCTTCACCCTTGAACGCCCGTTCAATGGTGAGGTCGACATCCCTCCTCTTGGCCTCCCAGCCTATAACCGCAGGTCTCACGATAACGGGAGTTACCGGATCATGCATGGCCGCGCACGTGAACCAGAGCTTCGCTCGAATCATGACTTCTCTGCCCTTTCATTTCACTGGGTAAATTTCACCTTGGGCGCTTCCTGGCGCTCCTTTGGGACCTCGAAAAAAGCCGCTTTTTCAAAACCGAACATCCCGGCTATGATGTTGGTGGGAAAAGACCTGAGCCTGGTATTGTAGACCCTGACCGTCTCGTTATACCGGCGCCGCTCCACCGCGATCCGGTTCTCCGTTCCGGCCAGTTCATCCTGGAGACGGATAAAATTAGTGTTGGCCTTGAGATCCGGGTATCGCTCCACCACCACCAATAACCTTCCCAAGGCGGAAGAAAGCTGGTTGTTCGCCTGGATTTTTTCATTGACATTGCCGGCACTTGCCACGCGTGAGCGCGCCTCCGTCACTTTTATGAAGACGTCCTTTTCGTGCTGTGCATATCCCTTGACGGTCTCCACATAGTTGGGTATCAGATCATACCGCCGTTGCAGCTGATTTTCCACCTGGGCCCAGGCCGCCTTGACGCCTTCGTCCATGGTTACGAGGCTGTTGTAGGTTCCTCTCAAGTAGAGCGCCGGGATCAGGATAATAAGGACAAGAATGCCAACCACAATAAGGACTGTCTTCATCGTTTTGCTCATGCTTTCCTCCTCTTATTTCTCCATGCGGTCTACCAGGCCCGCAAGGGCGCGCACGGCGCTGAGATACTGTTTGAAAAGCCCTCTCAATGCGCTTTCGCCGGGCTTGAATTCTCCTGCACTGATGTCGAGGATCTTGTTAAATGCTCCGGCATCCAGTCCGAAGGCGTCACAGGCAGCTTTGATCACTTCCCGTTTTTCCACCGGTACCGTCTCATTCTTCAGATGCAGGAGCCCTTCGAATATGGCGAGAAAAGCAGGTATGGAGCGAACTGCTACTTTTTCCAGCTCTCTGCCCCGTCCCTCGCTCTCCAGGTAGGCATGTCTGAGCAGCAGGAGTTTTCCCTTGATTTCCCGTTCACACTGGAGCCGCAGGCATTCCCGGTCAAATTCCAAATGCTCGAAAAGGTCCTTTCCGTAGACCATCAGATGGCGCCTTTGAAATCCCAGGTACTCGATGGGATATACATCGAGGGACCCGTCGAAGTACTCTTGCGTTAAGAACAGCGGGACCTTCACTCCCCGCCTCCTCCATTTCCTGACTGTCGGAAAGGCCCTCTCAAGGTCTTCGATTCCCTTTTCACTGATCAGGATCAGGAAATTGAGATCAGACTTGCCGGGCCTGTAGTCCGCAGTGGCACCGCTCCCGTACAGGACGATGCTTACCAGGTCGCTCCCAAAGGCCTCCAGGTAATCACTGGTGAATTCTTCAAAAATTTCCTTGGGATCTTTTGGCGTTCTTCCCATCTCAAAAGCCTCCTCCAGCGCCGCCTCCGCCGCTCATTCCTCCACCAAAACCACCAAAGCCTCCTCCAAAACCGCCGAAGCTGTCTCCCATGCCGCCGCCACCGAACCCCCGGCCGCCGCCGAAAAAAAAGGGCAGGAAAAAGAGCCAGGACCCGCCGCGGCGCCTTGAAAAAAACAGGAAAATCACGATAAATATGAGGAACGGCAGAAATGAAAGTCCGGATCTGCTCTTTTTTATGCGACGTGGAACCGCGCTTGTCCCGGTCAGCCGGACGCCGGCGTTCTTGGCGATCACCTGTGCAATTGCCAGGGTCCCGTTGAAGAGCCCCTCTCCAAACTGATTCTTCCGCAAGTAGGGAATCATGTACCGGTCCCGGATCTCTCCCACAAGTCCGTCAGGGAGAATGCCTTCTACACCGTAGCCGGTTTCAATGCGCATTTTTCTCTCTTTGACGGTGACAAAGATCAGGACCCCTTTGTCCTCGCCTTTTTTTCCGATACCCCAGGCGCTATACAGGCGATTGGCATAATCGTTATATTCCGCCCCTCCGATATCAGGCATGGTTACCACCACGATGGCCGTTCCGGTCTTTTCGAGGACTTCACGCGCAAGAGCACTGATCTTACTTTCGTACTGAGGGGAAATCACACCGGCAAAATCATTCACCGGCCCCCTCGGCTTCGGAAAGGGACGTTCGGCCACTGCGAGGGTGGAGGCAAGAAAGAACACCACCGCCAGAAAAGCAAGGCAGGCGGCCATCCGTGGCCGTCTCCATAAAGAAAATAATGATTCCATAAGGTTTTCTACCAAATAATCTCGCTAATCGGGTTCAGCTGACCTTTTCGATGCGATTGTTCTTGACCCCAACCAGCAGCGAGCAACCGCCGTCGTCCATCCTGGCGCAATGTGTCCGGGTCCACTGTATTTCTTCAGGCATGGGATTTCCTTCCATATTTTTCTGTCAAGCATCTTATCCGACTGGGAAAGTCATTGCAACAGCAAAGGTGTCCCTGATCCGCCACGGAGAAAATCGAACCTCCCCTTCGAGCTTGTGCCTTCAAGGAGGTGGTGCGAATTTGGGTTATTTTTGTGGCGTTTTTGCCTCCAATCGGGTTATAGTAGCCAGGTAACAGCATATTCTTACAAAAAGGAGGAACAGCGAAATGACCACCCCACAGCATTGCCCGGGATTTGAGAGTCTTAAGACCCTGAAATCTTTCGTTTGCAGGTGCCCGAATTGTGGAAAGGAAAAAGAGATCTTTTCAGATGAATTCGACAAAAAACACACCTGCTCAGGGTGCGGGAAGGAAATAGATTTCACGAAATGTGAACTGGAGGGAGAGGCCTAGTGGATGGAGGTCTCGCCCGACGCCCATGCGTCAGTCTGAAAGCTGAGGGCGCAGGGAAAGATGATTAACATAAGCCGCACCATTCCATTCCCTTGCGCCCTGCGCCCGATGCCTTACGCCTAAATTTTTATTCCCACCTCAAATCCCTCACGGATCGCCTCCAGGGCCTTCCGGGGTGACTTGGCGTCCCCTATGGCATAAACCTCCGGGACGAGTCCTTCCAACTCTGTGAGAAGACCGTTTTCAGCGTTCGATCCTACAGCCAGGACAATAGAGTCCGCGGGAAGGAATCCTTTTCCGTCCTCTTTTTCTATCTCCAGGCCGTCTTCCGTTACGGCAACGGCCGTGACACCGGTCATAATGGTCACGCCGAGGCGTCTCAATTCCGCCATGATGGTCCACCGGGTAGAGATGCCGATATCTTTCCCGGCCCTTCTGGTCATCTCGATCACAGTCACTTCCTTGCTTCCCTGGTTCAGCAGTTCCGTGATGGTTTCCGCTGTCTCCGCATTGTTGGCGATCAAGAAATGAAGTACCTCCGGCGAAAGAGTGCCGACGCGAGCCAGATGCAGGGCTGTCTCCAGACCCACCGCATTTCCGCCCACAACGACCACCTTGCGCCCAACGCCCACCTTTCCGCCCAGGACGTCCCATGCCTGGGCAACGTGTTCCATTTCAACACCCGGCATTCGGGGCATTATCGGCCGGGACCCTGTGGCGACGACGATCGCATCAGGTTTCATGTCTTTCACGAATGGGATGTCAACCTTCCCGTTGAGCGTGATTTCCACTCCCAGATCTTTGAGGTTGCCGGCAAGATCGAAGGCTGCGGTTGCCATTTCCTCCCTGCCGGGAATAAACCGATTCAGGAGGACCTGCCCGCCCAAACGGTCCGTTTGTTCCACCAGTGAGACGTTGTGTCCGCGTTCCGCTGCGACGCAGGCCGCTTTCATGCCCGCAACACCTCCACCGATGACAAGGACTTTTTTTGCCGTTTCTGCGCGGCCGACGGATAACTCCCCTTCTCTCCCCGCCATTGGATTGACGAGGCAGGTGGCGGGCCTGAGACTGAAAATCTCATCAAAGCACCCCTGGTTGCACGCAATACAATGGTAAATGAGCCGGGCCTTTCCGTTTTTGGCCTTCCGGGGAAGCTCCGGATCGGCCAAAAGCCCCCTGGCCATAGTAACCATGTCTGCTTCGCCGTTTCGGAGAATCGCTTCAGCCATATCAGGATCGTTAATCCGGTTGCTGGCAAGAACCGGCTTCTTGACCCCGGCCTTGATTCCCCGGGCCAGGTAGACGTACGCTCCGCGCGGGACATTCGTGGTCAGCTGGGGAACCCGGGTCTCGTGCCAGCCGCCCGTGATATTAAAGAGATCCGCACCGGCCCTTTCAAGGGCTTCGGCAAAAATTCCTGCCTCCAGGTTTGTACATCCCCCTTCCATGAAGTCATTCCCAGCCAGCCGTATGATGACAGGATAGTCCGGTCCTACCGCCTCTCTCACTTTTTCAACCACCTCTACACCGAAACGCATACGGTTCTCAAGGGTCCCCCCGTACCTGTCCTCACGCTTGTTGGTAACGGCAGACAGGAACTGGCTGATAAGATAACCCGCGCTTCCCAGGACCTCCACCGCGTCGAACCCGGCTTTCTTGGCGCGGCCGGCGGCCTCGGCAAATCGATCCTGGACTCCCGGGATCTCTTCAAGATCCAATGCTCTCGGCGTTTCACCGGTCAGCTTGGAACGGACAGCGGAAGCCGAGAACGGCTTTCTGCCTCCGATCATGGCAGAGTGGGTATATCGTCCCGCCTGGTAAAGCTGGGCGGCAATTTTCGCCCCGTTCCCTTTTACGGCGTCCACCAATTTCCTGAGCCCCGGGATATACTGGTCATCGTAAAGACAAATCATGCTGGACATGCCCCCGTACTCGTCAATGGGGCACCCCCCGACAATAATCAGTCCGACGCCCCCCTCTGCCCGTAACGCATAGAAATCAATCAGGCGATCGGTGACTTTGCCCTCGGGGGTGTATCCGAGGTGCATTGCCGTCATGACAATGCGGTTTTTCAATTCTATTCCATTGATCTTAATGGGTGAAAATAAATATGGGTATGCCATGTTGTGCCTCCTTTTCATTTCCGTCAGCCGACACTGCTCTTGATTCATACCAAAGCATCTGCCGGAAGGCAACCGTTCAGTGACACGACCACTTTTCTCTCAAAGGAAGGGACACGGGGATCTTTTTGCAGGCACGATATCGTTTCTCTGCTGGGAACACGCGCACCTCCAGCGCCAAGGCGTGCCGGCGAAATCGCACAGCCTTTACCGCGGACTACGATGCTGCAAATGGTCTTGCAACCAGGAGGGAGATCTCATAAAATGGCAGACAAAACTCCTGCAACCCGCTGCAAAGGAAGGCAATGCTCATGAATCAGGTACTCACCGGCCTCGACAGGCTCGGTCAGAAGGGCTGGAAACGGCTGAAAGGATACCGCCTGGGACTCCTCTCCAACCAGGCCTCCCTGGACCGCAATTTCACGCCCGCCCGGGAAGTCATTGCACACCTGCTCCCCGGCCAGTTAAAAGCACTGTTCGGTCCTCAACACGGATATGGCGGTGAAGATCAGGACAACATGGTGGAAACCGCCCACGGTTTTGACAAAACACTGGGGATTCCCGTTTTCAGTCTCTATGCCGACAAGCGGGAACCGAGTGACGCCATGCTGGAAAATCTGGATGTGCTTGTCATAGACCTGCAGGATGTGGGAACACGGGTCTACACCTTTCCATCCACGATGCTCCATTGTCTCAAGGCTGCGGCAAGAAACAAGAAGACCGTCCTTATTCTTGACCGCCCGAATCCCCTCGGAGGCGAAATCCTGGAAGGTCCCTTATTGAAATCCGGCTTGTTTTCGTTCGTCGGACCCTGTGGTGTGCCCATGCGCCACGGGCTCACCATGGGAGAACTGGCCCGGATCTTTGATCATGTGTTCCGTCTCCATTGCGACCTTGAGATCATCCCCATGAGCGGCTGGAAACGCACGATGTTCTGGAGAGACACCGCATTGCCATGGCTCATGCCTTCTCCCAACATGCCGCAGCCGGAAACAGCCTATGTGTATCCCGGTCAGGTTATCTGGGAAGGAACCAACCTGTCGGAGGGAAGGGGTACTTGCAAGCCTTTCGAAATCTTCGGCGCCCCGTATCTTCACACGAGCAAGATAGCAGACAGCCTCAGCAAAGAGGCACTGACCGGATGCCGCTTACAGGAATACTCATTTCGTCCCACGTTCCACAAGTGGTCAGGCGTGCTTTGCCATGGATTCCATATCCATATCACTGACCTTTTCAGCTTCCGGCCATTTTCCCTGTCCATGGCCCTCCTGAGTGCGGTCATGAGAACCCACGGGGAAACTTTCCGGTGGAAAGAGCCCCCATACGAATACGAGTACGACAGGAAACCAATAGAACTCATCCTGGGGGACGCCTCACTCCGGCAAGAGGTGGAAAAGGGGAAACCGGCTTCGCAATTGGAGGATCAGTGGGCAACAGAAATCGAGGTCTTCTCCAAATGGAGGACTCCTCATCTCCTGTATTCGTAGGGTGAGAGCAAATCTGAATTTACACAATAAAGGCTTCCTCGGACTCACTGCGAAGCTGTACAAGGAGATCGGGTGACCACTCCTCGCGCGCTTCTGCGGGAACAAGTGATCCCCGGATAGAGACTGACTTGTCCTCTCGTAGGCGGAGGATTGGGAAATCGAAGACCCGCCTACGCGCCACCCATAGATTCCAGGAGCTTTTCGGCAATTTTGATATATTCATCCCCGAGACGCTTTTCAATGTACCCGCGAACACTCTCGGAATAGATGGTCATGACAAGCAATTCCTTTATGACCTTCCGCTCCTCTTTGTTGAGCATCAGAAGAGCACCCGTTTTATCGTTCAAAACGAGATTAAGGTCTCGCTCATCGTCGGAATTTCCCATACGTCACTTCTTCTCACCCCCGCTGATCCACCTGTCAATAGCTTCTTTGTCAAACCGCCAGACCCTGCCGATTCGGATTGCCGGAATTTTGCCCTCAGCGGCATATTTGCAAATAGTTATTTCGTGCAGTTTCAAATACTTGGCAAGCTCTTTTGTTGTCATGATTTCAGGCATGGCAGACTCCTTTATATGATTTTTTTAAACCTCTGATCATCTGGTTCACCGTTCAAGATTCACGGTTTGCAACTTTCTGACCATAAATCGTCAATTTGTCGATACTATAATGCTAATACCTAGAGTCTTTATAGTCAATAAAAAATCCGTTATAGTAGAAAAAAGAGTGTAAACTGTTTATGGTTTATAATTATTACCCTCTTCATTGCTTGATTGCATGAGTTCAATAAAATGCGAGAAATGCCTTCTAATCGCAGGTGCGCAAAAGGAATGGTTTTTCTTGACTGTGACCCCACGCGCCGCTATAAAGATGTCCAGCTGGCAGCACCTGTGCCCGCCATCTACAAGGTGATTGAGGGGAGAAACAACCATCCTTTCAAATCGTATAAGCCGTGGAATAACTACCAGCCGCATAGCATCAGCCGGTAAATGGGCTTTCTACTATGTCCTCATCGGCCTTATAGCCGGCATGGGGTCCATCCTTTTCCATTACCTTTGCCAGCTCGGTCTCCACTATTTCATGGACCTGATTGCAGGATACCGTCCTCCCCCTCCTGCCGGAGAGTCCGAGCTGTTTTCGCCCACCGGCACACCTTTCAATCGCTGGATACTTTTTTTTCTGCCCGCGCTCGGGGGAATTTTAAGTGGGTGGCTCGTCTACACCTTTGCCCCGGAAGCAGAAGGGCACGGGACAGATGCGGCCATAGACGCCTATCACAATAAAGGCGGCTTTGTCCGCGGCCGCATCCCTTTTATCAAGACCATTGCCTCGGCCCTGACCATAACTACCGGCGGATCAGGGGGCCGTGAGGGACCCATTGCCCAGATCGGTGCGGGCTTCGGCTCATTTCTTGCCACAAAGCTCCGTCTGCCTGATCGTGAACGCAGGATCATGCTGGCCGCAGGGATGGGCGCCGGTATCGGCAGCATTTTTCGCGCGCCCCTCGCCGGCGCCTTATTTGCCGCCGAGGTGCTCTACACTGATCCGGAGTTCGAATCCGACGTGCTGATCCCGGCTGGTATCTCTTCCGTGGTTGCCTATTGCCTTTTCTGCCTGGTCTTCGGCTGGGGTTCTCTGTTCGAATCGCCTGATTTGGTATTCCAGCATCCCCTGGAACTCGGCCCCTACGCTGTTCTGGCCCTAGTGCTCGTCGCCGGTGGATTTCTTTACGTGAAGAGTTTCTACGGCATTCACGACCTGTTCCAAAAGATCAACGTCCCAAGCCATATGAAGCCTGCGATTGGCGGGCTCTGCACCGGGGCTATCGGTTTTTTCATGCCGCAGACCCTTGCGTTCGGTTACGGATTCGCCCAACTGGCCCTTGACAATCAACTCTCCACGCTTTTCCTTGTGGGACTCGCGCTGGGAAAAATATTGACCACCTCCTTTTCTATCGGGTCCGGAGGGAGCGGCGGGGTATTCGGACCTTCTGTGGTCATAGGAGGAGCATTCGGAGGAGCGGTGGGAAGGATTTTCAACACAATCATGCCGGGGATCATCCCTCACCCGGGTGCATTTGTGGTGGTCGGCATGGCGGGGTTCTTCGCCGCAGTCTCAAACGCGCCGATATCGACGATTATTTTTGTCAGCGAAATGACCAACTCATATCACCTCCTTTTGCCCGGCATGCTCGTCTGTACCATTTCTTACCTGTTGTCCCGCAAATGGACAATTTACATTAAGCAGGTCAAGGGGAAGATTGATTCCAATGCCCATCGGGGAGACTTCTTCGTTGATGTCCTGGCCACCATCCGCGTCAAAGAGCTCATGCCGCACCTTAGAAAGGTAGAGATGATCCCTGAGAACATGACGTTCGCACAGTTCCGTGATGTATTTAAGTCCAGCCAGCTCCACTATTTCCCCGTAGTGAATGAAGAGAAGAAACTCACGGGCATCTTCTCCATCAATGACATACGCGGCATTCTCTTTGACCAGGAGATCGGTGAAGTCGTGAGAATGAAGGATGTTGCGACCTCTGAGATCATCTTTACCACGCCTTCCGAGGACTTGAACGAAGTACTGAAAAAGTTTACGATCCGCAACCTCCAAAGGATCCCGGTGGTAAAGGATGAGGACCACTCTTTTTTGCTTGGTATGCTGGACAGACGGGAAGTAATCCAGATCTACAACCAGCGCATCCAGGAAATTAAGTCGGGAAAGAAGGCGGAGGAAAAACCAGCCAGTCCTGAAACCAGCCGCCTGATGCTCAAGCACGTCAGGGAAGCCATGACAACTCCCCCGGAAACAATTCCTGCAGGTATGTCGCTCAAAGAAATTCAGCAGACGATCGCAGAACGAGAACTCAGGACATTTCCCGTACTGAATGAAAAGAATGAACTGTGCGGCGTCATTTCCCTTTCAGATGTGCAGAATGCACTGAAAGGGAACGCATTTTCACGAAATGCATCTGACACGGCCACCAAATCAGTCATAACCGTGGGAGAAAATGAAGATCTCTTTTCAGCCCTGAGAAAGATTATTTCCGGAGACTTCGCCATGTTGCCCGTGGTGAACAGGGATAATCCCAAGGAACTGGTGGGCGTAATCAGCAGAAGGGACATCATGTCTGCCCTTGGGCAGGCAACAGTGGTAAAGCCCGAGGGACAGTGATTTTCGCCCGCGAGCAAAATGCCTACTTCATGCCCTCCATCTTTGTTTTAGCAATACTTGCTTCGTTTGATTTGGGATAATTCTTGATGATTTTCGTCAAAAGGAGTTTCGCGCTGGTAGTATCTTTTATTGCCTCAAAGGCAAGGGCCTGCCGGAGCATGGCGTTCGGGACCTTGTTGCCGTTAGGATAGCGCTTGATGACCTGCTGGTAAGCGAGGATGGCCTGTTCATACTGATTCAGCCCCATGTAGCATTCCCCAATCCAGAACTGTGCATTGTCCGCCAGGTCAGATTTAGGATACGTCTTGAGAAAATCGTTGAAGTCGACGATCGCCGCTTGGAGTTTTCCCTGTTTGTAGGCCCCCAGGCTGTTATCATACTTGGCTTTTTCGGGAGAGATCGGTGGCGCTGCTGGAGCGCCTTTTCCCTCTCCGGTCTTGCCGATCTCCTTCTGCGCAAAACCGGCTTGCAGTCCAAGATAGGCCTTTAAATCCGTGACACTCTTTTCCAGTTTCCCGATCCTGCCCTGCATGTCAGCGATTTCCGCACGCAGCATATCCTCTTGCGTCGTATCTCTTTCGACTGCATGTTTGGCAAGATGGGCATTTTCCTCCACCCTGCCGGAAAGGGTGTCCAGATCCTGTTTGATCCGGTCCGTGTCTGCCACCACTTCAGCAAGGTTTCCCCGGATGGCTGTCAATCGCGCATCCACGCCTCCTGACAGCTCCTTGCTCAATGAGGCCTCTCGTTTACTCATCGCGTCCTGTAAGGAGGCCTCTCGTTTATTCATGGCGTCCTGCAAGGTATTCACCCTGTTGTTCAAGAGTACAACCTGATCATTTAACGACATGATATCCTGATCGGTGGCGACCGTGACGCAGGACGAGAGAAAAAATCCTGCTCCAAGCAGGAGACCAAGAATGGCAAAGATGTTTTTGGAGACAGCCGAGGACTTAATCATTTCTCAAGCACCCTCCCGGAGAGTAAAGCCGGCCCCTGATGAGGCCGGCCCATTTGTTAGCAAGCTCTTGAAAGAAGTCCCATTTCAGGACTTGGAAACAGCATGAACACTACTTCGTAAGCACGAATTCATCCCGCCTGTTCTTGGCCCAGGCTTCCTCATTATGTCCCGGATCTGCCGGCCGTTCTTCCCCGTAACTGATGGTAGTGATACGGTCTTCTGCTATTCCCAGGGCCACAAGAAATTTCTTGGCGGAACTTGCTCGCCGTTCACCCAGGGCCAGATTGTACTCGGCGGTTCCTCTCTCATCGCAATTACCTTCAATTTTCAAGGAATAAGCAGGATGCGCGCGGAGCCAGTCGGCCTTTGCCTTCAAGACAGCCTGGGCTTCCGATCTCAGGTCTGATTTATCAAAATCAAAATAGATCTTTTCATTTTCAAACGCCTTCTTTTCATCCAGCTCTTGCTGCTCCTTCTGAAGTGCTTTGAGTTTTTCAAGACGCTCAGCTTCGGCCTTCTTGTAGGCCTCGGTTTCACCAGTTTCCGCCTTCTTGGTCTCTTCCATGGGCGCCATTTCGCTTTCTGTTGCAGGTTTTTCGGCCTGCATGGACTCCTCAGCTGTGGGTTGGACGCCCTCTGTCACCTGCATCTGTTTCTTCGCACAAGACGACATGAATAACAAAGAGGATACCACAAATGCCAATGCAAGGAAGACAGCCATCATCTTTTTCCTCATTTGCCCTTACCTCCTGAATTAAGTTTTGACCGTGTTACTGCCCGAACTACTACAGTGAAAACGAAGGAATAATCATTAAAAATAAATTAAATCCCAACTGCCCCTATATTGCAAGAAAAAATGGAATCGATATCCTTGTATCACATTCGGGGAATAATTTCAAGCGCCAAGTGCCCACCCGCAACGCGGTAAAAGGCCATATGATGAAACCCTGAAAAGATCACGCGCCGTGCGATGGAAGACATCATGACGAACTGGCAAACGCAATTTCTGTTCCTTAATCCAATTCCCGCGATAGACGGATCTCATTAGGGGGACCAGGATGGAGCGGTTTGATCTCCTTTGCCGGAGGTCACCCTTCTCTGATTTTGTCCGTTGGCCGTCATGATGTATATGTGATACCTTCCTTCCCTGCTGGAGCTGAAAGCGAGATAATGACCGCCCGGTGACCAGCAGGGATCTTCATTATTGCCCTGATCATCAGTCAACTGCCTTGCCTGTCCCCCGGACGGATCCATGGTGACAATATTATAGTGACCTTCATTCAGAGAGGTAAAAGCGATCCTGTTGAGCGATGACCACGATGGAGAGGTATTGTATTTTCCCTCGAATGTCAGGCGCTCCTTCGTCCCCTTGAGAAGGTCCATTATATAAATTTGGGGAGATCCGGACCTGTTGGAAACAAAAGCGATCTTTGTCCCATCGGGTGAAAAAGTGGGGGACACATCTATTCCCCAATGATTGGTCAGCCGCTTGAGGATCTTTCCCTGCTCGTTGATAAGGAAGATATCCGGGTTCCCTTTATAACTCAGCGTCAAAGCCAGGCGCTTTCCCTCAGGGGCCCATGCCGCCCCGATATTCAGCCCCTTCCTCCCTGAAATTCTTCTCACACTGCCGGTGCGGAGGTTTTTGAAATAGAGCATGGGTCCCCCGTCACGATAAGAATTGTAAAGCAGCCCGCCCCCGTCAGGAGACCAGCGTGGGAGCAGATCGATGCTCTTGTCCGAGGTGATCTGTCGAACATTGTGTCCGTCAAAATCGCTCAGGTAGATTTCCTTGTGACCGGTCCCGTTCCCGACAAACGCCAGCTTGGTAAGAAAAATGCCCTCATGCCCCGTGAGGACCTTGATCACCTCATTTCCCAGCCGGTGCATGAGGTTACGATAATCCTTGATCTCCCCCAACACCCTCTTTCCTAGGATCTGTTTGCCCAGGAACACGTCAAACAACCGGATTTCCACCTCCACGTTTGTTCCAATACAGGTATACCCGCCGGTCAGGAGAAGTTCCGCACCGATGACGGACCAGTTCTTGAACCGGATATCTTCCCTGGTCAGAGGGGAGACCTCATCGATGAACGAAGCCTTGTTCATCGGACTGAAAAAGCCGCTCAAGTCCAGATCACTGGCGATAACCGCCGGGAGTTCGGTAGCAAGTTTCTTGCAATCACCATCACCCTGCGCCATCCTGAAATCGGGAATCGCAATGTTGAACTTCCTGATGGACGGTGCGTTAATATCTATATAAATCCTGCCGTAACTCGCACGAGGGGCAGTGCAGAAACAGATGAAAAGGAACCCTGCGGCGTAGCAGCCTCTCAAAAAGATTCTCCATTGCAGTCTTTTACTCATCACCCTTGGCCTCTTGCAGGTAAACTCGGACTTCCATTTCAGCCTCCCTCGAGTTCCCGCAGGTTAAAATTGATTTCGATCTCCTCATAGGTTTTCAGGTATC
>CAZONI010000052.1:0-25953 GCA_964581175.1 uncultured Desulfobacteraceae bacterium | reverse complement strand
AAAGGCAGTATCAAATGCACTTCCCGGGTTGAGCCCAGGGCTTTCACATCTGACTAACCTTACCGCCTGCACGCGCTTTACGCCCAGTAATTCCGAACAACGCTTGCACCCTCCGTATTACCGCGGCTGCTGGCACGGAGTTAGCCGGTGCTTCCTCTAGCAGTACCATCAAGCCTTCCGGCTATTTACCGGGAGATTTTTTTCCCACTTGACAGAGCTTTACGACCCGAAGGCCTTCTTCACTCACGCGGCGTTGCTGCGTCAGGGTTTCCCCCATTGCGCAAAATTCCTCACTGCTGCCTCCCGTAGGAGTCTGGACCGTGTTCCAGTTCCAGTGTGGCTGATCATCCTCTCAGACCAGCTAACCATCGTAGCCTTGGTGGGCCATTACCCCACCAACAAGCTAATGGTACGCGGGCCCATCCCTCAACGGCAACTTTCAGGAAGAGGTCACCTTTTATCCCGGAAACCACCATCTCCAGGACAATATCCGGTATTAGCACCGCTTTCGCGGAGTTATCCCGAATTCAGGGGTAGGTTACCCACGCGTTACTCACCCGTGCGCCACTTTACTCCTCCGAGCAAGCCCGGAGTTTCTCGTTCGACTTGCATGTGTTAGGCACGCCGCCAGCGTTCGTTCTGAGCCAGGATCAAACTCTCCACTTAAACCATTTGGAAAATTATTTTCCTGTTTTTTTGACTTGTGAGCCTACTGCGGCATCACTATTTAGTTTTCAAAGAGCAAGAACTTCTAAACCATTCTAATCAATCCGTAGTGCGTTGTCAACATGTTTGTGACCGAATTGAAAAGAACCTATCTTATAGTTTTATGGACAACGAAAGTCAAGCCTTTTTACGACCTTTTTTAAATAATTTTAATTTTTTTTCGTGTTGAAAAATTGAGCTATTATATCAACAACATAACGGATCTGTTCTGATGTCAGCTCCGGAAAAATAGGCAGAGCGAGGCTCGTTTCGGCCGCCGCTACAGAGACCGGGAAATCTTCTCTCTTATAACCCAGGGAGTTGAAACAGGCCTGTATGTGCAAAGGCACAGGATAATAGATCTCAGATCCCACACCCTGTTCATTCAAAAAGGCCTTCAAGGCATCCCTCTTTCCAGGGACCCTGATGACGAACTGATTGTAAATATGACGCTCCTCTTTCTCGTCCGGCAAACGCACCTTATCGAGCCCTTTCTCCTCGAACAGGGTTCGATAGAGTGCCGCGTTCTCCTGTCTCTTTTCCGTCCACTGGTCCAGGTATCGTAATTTGACGGTCAAAATGGTGGCCTGGAGGGCATCCAGCCGAAAATTGCCACCTATCATGGCATGATAGTATTTCGGACTGGCACCATGGTTCCTCAGTTTCTTCAGTCGATCATAGACCTCCGGGTCACTGGTGGTCACCATGCCACCGTCACCGAATGCTCCGAGGTTTTTTGACGGGAAAAAGGAAAAACACCCGTAGAGCCCCATAGATCCCGCCCTTTTCACAGCGCCAGCAGGCCGTTTGTATGCGGCTCCGATGGCCTGGGCCGCATCTTCAATAACGATCAGACCGAATTTTTCAGCAAGATTCAGGATGGGCTCCATATCCGCGCACTGGCCGTAGAGGTGCACCGGAATGATCGCCTTGACTTTTTCCTTCTCTTCGTCCGGAAGGGAAAGGAGCGTCATTTCCAGGAGCTCCGGATCCAGGTTGAACGTATCCTCCCGAATATCCGCAAAGAGAGGGCGAGCTCCTGTCCTCACAATAGCGCCGACCGTGGCGAAAAAGGTGTAGGGAGTTGTTATGACTGTGTCCCCCGGCCCGATACCCGCTGACATAAGGGAAATTAGGAGGGCATCCGTCCCGGAAGATACCCCGACTCCGAACCTGCAGTCGGAATACTCGGCAATCTGCTTTTCCAGTTCTTCTACTCTCGGTCCCATGATAAACCATTGGGAGTCGAAGACCTCCTCGGTCACTTCCCTGATTTCCGTTTTGATGGTCTCATATTGTTTCTTCAAATCAAGCAACGGGACTTTCATTCAAATCCTCCTTTCCTTCATCCGCTTCAACACAACCAACGACTATCCAAGGAGCTCGGATATGGGAACGATCTCAATACCGTTCTGATGACCAGGCACGAGATCTCTCAACAGCCTGAGTGTTTCCTTGTGCGGATGGCCGATACCGATTGCCCAGCCCTTATGCCTGGCCATATTCAGGAGACGCCGTACCTGTGATTTTATGGCCGCAGGATTCAAATCATTATCCAGAAATACGGTCCTTTTCGCCGTTGGAATTCCCATCTTCCTGGCCAGATCATAGCCCACACTATCCGGTGTGGTCCTGCTATCCACGAAAAAAAGATGCCGACGCTGCAGGGCCCGCAAGACCACGGCCATCTTTTGCCGATCTTCGGTAAAGAGGGACCCCATGTGATTATTGATGCCCTTCGCCCCGGGCACCTGGTCCAAATCCTCCGCCAACTGGTGAAGGATCTGGTCACTATCCATGGCAACAAACAGGGTACCGGGCCCAGGATTTACCGCCGGATAACGTTTCGGCTCCATGGGCAGATGGACCATCAGCTCACACCCCCGCTTGCCCGCCTCGATCGCAATGCGTCGCGTAAAAGGCGCATCAGGAAGCACCGAAAGGCTTACGGGAATCTTCAGCTCCATGAAGCCCTTCGCAAGGCCTGGATCATATCCAAGGTCGTCAATGATCAGGGCGACCCTTGCCTTCTGTTTTCGCTCCTCGGAAGGAGATATACCGACAGAAAGAAGGACGCGGTGCGTACGAAAACCGTCTACCAGGATAGAAATGGGGAGGGCGTGGCCGACGGGCTTCTCGCTTCGGACATTTACCCTGGTTCCCAACCGGGAAAGATCTTTCCGGATCCGCCTTCGGAGAGCACCCTCCTTGGCTTCATCCGGGCATCTGATGAGGAGTTTGGTGAACTCCCAGTGCTGCTTTCCCGCATCTCTCGGCTCAACATCCAGGAACACAACATCCTTTTCGGGAATTCCGGACCGGTAAAGGGCGTCATAAACCGAGAGATCTATTTTTCGGATAATTCCGGCAAGTTCATTGCTGCCGGAATAGGCTTCCTCGTAAAGGGGCACCGGAGGTCTCCCACTCCCCTTGAAAAACCAGACGCAACCTAACATGAAAATCGCAACAGCAAGAGAAACAACGAGAGAAAAAGACAGTAAGCGGGGCTTCCTCCGGCGCATCACTGGACGTTCTTGATTCTTGAAAAGATATCCCACGACTCCAGTAACTGGAGCGCGTAACGGACCTGATTATCCTTTTCGAGCAGATCTTCAACCCGTTCATCTTCTTTGTTCGATTTCTCGTTCTGCTTTTCTTTTGCTGCCCTGTCATTTTCCATGTGCCCTTTCAGGTCTTCTTCCCTGAGAAAGTGAACTTTTTTGGTTTCTTTCTTTTCGGAGGGAGGGATAAACTCAACCTTGATATCAGGCACTATGCCACTCAGTTGAATGGACCTTCCGCTGGGCGTGTAATACCTCGCGGTAGTCAACCTGAGTCCTGATCCGTCATTCAGCGGTATGATTGTCTGCACGGAGCCCTTCCCAAAGGTTCGGGTCCCGAGTATGAGCGCTCGCTTGTTGTCCTGGAGCGCGCCGGCAACAATTTCAGAGGCGCTGGCGCTGCCGCCGTTTACCAGAACAATTATTGGATAATTTCTCTCTGTTCCGTCCTTGTGTGCGCTCATGGAAATGTCCTGTGAGCTGTCTCGTCCTCGGGTACTCACGATGAGTCCCTTATCGAGAAACAGATCAGAGACATTTACAGCCTGGGTAAGCAGCCCTCCCGGGTTATTCCTGAGGTCCAGGACAAGTCCTTTCAAAGGGCGCTCTTTTTCAAGATCATCCAGCGCGGCTTTCAAATCCTTTGCGGTATGACTCTGAAAATTGGAAACACGCACGTAGCCGATGTCCGGGGTGAGCGCGTAGTGACGCACGCTCTTCAGAGGGATTACGTCCCTCTTGATCTTGAATGTCAGTGGTTCGCTTTGACCTTTCCGCGCTACCGTTAATTCGACTGGAGTCCCTTTGGTTCCGCGAATATTTTTCACGGCGTCCAGGAGAGTCATGCCTTTGGTAGATTTTTTCTCGATCTCGATGATCATGTCTCCTGGTTTTATTCCGGCTTTATACGCGGGCGTCCCCTCAATGGGAGAGACAACTGTCAGCACATCGTCCTTAATGGTGATTTCAATCCCCACCCCGGAAAAACTCCCCTTGGTCTCCGTCATCAGTTCCTGATACTCGTCTTTCGTCATGAAAGAGGAATGAGGGTCAAGGCTGTTGACCATTCCTTTGATTGCACCGTAAATGAGTTTCTGGGAGTCTTCCGGCTCTACGTAGTGCTTTTCAACCTCCCGGAGTACTTCGGTGAAGAGTTCGATATTTTTGTAAACGGCGTCCGTATCTGCCTTTGCCTCCTCGCGATTGCCGTGCACAGACAATAGGGCCGCGACCAAGAGGCATGCCAAGAGAATGCTTAAAACAATCTTTCTTTTCCCGGTTTTCTTCATTCCTCGCTCCTAGAATATTTAGTCCCTTTCCCAGGGGAGCATTTCCTGAAACTCTTATCGATCCAAAAACGCTCAATCATAAAATTATTATTTGATTTCCCCTAAAATACAACCAAAAAATTCACCTCACCGTCCACAGCTCATGGCTGTTAGCTTGCTACTCAGAAGAGAGAAGTGAGACAAAATCTAACCCGCGTAGCTGCAAATGACAAATGCCAAAGCCCAAATGTCAAATGAAATCCAAATGCCTCAATGCCAAAACATTTTCCGCTTGCCTGTCTGCGGCACGCCGAGGGGCCGGTTCCCACGCCGCAGTTTTGCAAGTCTACCTCTATTCGATCATTTGACATTGGACATTGATTTGACATTTGGATTTTGAAATTTGGCATTAGGAAGCGACCCAAAAAAACTCTCCTGTCCTTCTTGAGCCGGCATGTAATCATAGATGAACAAGGTTGTTTTGATCCCCATCTCAGGTTGCATGGAAGATGTCACCTAATCTTCAACCATTTCGTCGTGTTCAGGATTGCCTCCCCATGCCTGATCTCGAAATAGAGCCTCGCCAACCCTGAACGGTCCGGGCTCCCCGCAAGGCCGATGACCTCGCCACTGGTCACCTGCTCACCGGTTTCCATCAGTCTTTCGCCCAGCTCCGCAAAAATGGTAAAAAAGCGGGACCCGTGATTGACAATGATCATCTCTCCGTACCCTTTGAGCCTGCCTGAAAATGCCACTCTTCCCGGGAAGACACACCGCACTTCATCCTCGCCCTTGCTCTCTATATAGATGCCGCGCCGGATCCTGCCTGCCGACGCCCCCAGAACCTGCCTTCCTTGGAGGACCTTGCCTTCCAAGGGCAGAGGGAGTCGCCCCTTTTCGTCGACAAAGGAGGATGCCCTTGTTGCTCCCCCATTTCCGGCAGGTCTTTTTTCCAGATCGAGGAGGGTGTTTTTCAAGTTTTCCGCGCCTTCCTCCAGTTCCTTGATAGCGGTCTCGTAAAATTCCTTTTCCTTATGTGTCTTCATCAGGAGGATCACCTTGTCCTCCAGGTCTTTCTTCAGGACCGTCAGCTTTTCTTGTGCCTGATCCCTGGTGGATTGCGCCAGGTTGAGTTGTCCGCGCAGGAGGGCTATCCTCTTTTCCTGTGCGTCTTTTTTCGCAAACAGTTCTTCCAATACCCCGCGATCTTCCAGCATGACAGCCTTCAGGTATTTCACCCGCAGCCGAAACTGGTCAAGATCCGTAGCAGTGGCAAGGATTTTCATATAACCCCTTCTCGCGTATTTGTAGAGCGCCAGCAGCCTCTCCATGAGCTTGTCTTCCACGGCCTGGAGAGACTTTTCCAACGTGGCCTTCTCCTTTTGGAGGGGCTGAATCACCGAAACGCTGTGCCGGATTTCATTCTGGATGGCCGCCAATTCCACCCGTCTCTCGGCAACCTCCTTTTCGATCGTTGAGACCCGGGAAAGGAGATCTTTTTCTCTGATGTTGAACAGTTCGAACCTTTTTCTCTCCTTGGTCAACTCCGTCTCGAGCCGTCGCACCTGAACGCCGGCCCGGGTCGATTCCTTCGAGGTTGACGATGCGATTCCGGAAGTTGCGCCTGCCAGGATCACAGATAACGACGCTATCACAAAGGTGAGATTCGTTTTGAGATGGTGAGAGATACAACGCTTCATAGGCGAAAAAATCTTCCCAACGCTATAAAACTGCCAAGCAATCCAAGACCGATACTCACCAAAAAAATAGTGAGGATGTAGCCCTGGGGAATAAATACAAAGTCCAGGAGTGCAAGTCCGAGGATATCGGCTTTCTTGACCGACAAGAGGAAATATCCCCCATACAGAACAAGGATGGAAAAGAAACCGCTCACGGCTCCCTGAATGGAACCTTCGAGCAGAAAAGGCGTTTTGACAAACCAGTCAGTGGCGCCTACAAGCTTCATGATCTCGATCTCTTCCTGCCTGGAATAAATCGTCAACTTTATGGTATTGGTAACGATGAAAAGAACCCCGAGACCCAGAAGCCCCCCGATAATCAGTCCCGCCAGCCGGAACATGCTCATCAGACCTTCAAAACGCCTCAGCCATTCCTCGCTGTACTGCACCTCTTCCACACCTTCGAATGTCTCGACTTTTTTCCGGATTTTTTCCGGCTCAGGTTTCGAGTGGTCCGAAGACTTGAAGACCACCTCTATAGACGCGGGCAAGGGATTTTTCGGCAACCCCTCCAGAACGTTTCCCTCTCTACCCAGCGCCCTCTTTAGATCCAGAAATGCCTGCTTCTTCGTGATAATTCGATCGATCCGGGCCCCGGGAAGGTCTCGAATCAGTGAAAGCAACTTCTGCCTGGTTGTATCAGCAATCCCGTCTTTAAGGTAGATGGACATGGAGAAACTGTCACCCCAGCCATGAATCCAGTTATCCACGTTGTAAAAGAGCAGGAGGAAAGTCCCGAAGATGAGAAGTGAGATGACCATCGTGCTTACGCCGACGATATGTACCAGCCAGTTTTTCCTGACATTCTGTATCGCCTGCCGCATGAAATATGGTCCCAGCCTCAGTTTCATTTTTCCCCGATGAGTTTCCCGCGGTTCAGGATGACTTGTCTCTGGGCGGTCTTCTGCAGGAGTTCTCTGCTATGGGTTGCCACGAGTACGGTGGTACCTTTCATATGGATGGTTCGGAAGAGAAGCATAATTTCCCTGGTGAGATCTGGATCCAGATTTCCGGTGGGTTCGTCCGCGAGGAGAACCAGCGGATCATTTACGATGGCCCGGGCGATTGCCACACGCTGCTGTTCTCCTCCGGAAAGCTGTAGAGGATACGATTGCTCTTTCTTGACCAAGCCCACCGATCGAAGAGCCAGATGGGCCTTTTTTCTGACATACGACGGCCGTTCTCCCGCCACCTCCAGGGCCAGGGCGACATTATCGAACACGGTTCTCCCCGTCAACAGTTTGAAGTCCTGAAACACGAATCCCACCTTACGCCGGAGCAGATCCAGCTTCTTGCGTCCGATGCGGCTCAGGTTTATACCATTAATTAATATGTGGCCGCTTGTAGGTTTTTCAGCTCCGAAAATCAACCGCAGGAGCGTCGTTTTTCCTGCTCCGCTCGGTCCGGTAACAAAGGCAAACTCCCCTCTGCGAACTCGCAGGTTGATGTCCTCCAGGGCGGCATTCGGGCCGAACTTCTTGTAGAGATGAAACAACTGGATCATAGGAATCCTGTTTCTCGCGTACACTCACAACATTCGTGCTCACGCCATTCAATAGAACAGCCGCAAGCAGATGTCAATGTCAAGATATCGCCTGATAACCAGTAAGGCACCATCTGTCCCGCGCCTCGCGGGATTGCCCTCGCTCGCTCCTCCCTGCGACGCATTGTTTATACGTCTCGGTCTTCGCTCCTCGGCGCCTTACATCTGACACCTTACTGGTGATCAGGAATTTCGCCAAATGACATTTTGAAACTTAATGATGCGGCAATTAGATGGCGGATTTGATATATGGGTTCAGCAACCAAGCTCGAGAGGCGCTTGACACCCACACCACCGCCACCTATGATATCCAGACTATACCATCCAAGGAGACAAGAATGGAAATCCTGGACGACCTCCATGTATTCCTGTGGGACCATCCCATGGCCAACAATTGCAACACGTATTTTATCGACGGACAAAAGAAGATCCTCATCGACCCAGGTCATTACGAGTTCTTCGGCAATGTGCGGGACGGGTTGTCGAATCTCTCTTTGACTCCCGAAGACATGGACGTGGTCCTCATCACCCATGGACACCCGGACCATATTGAAAGTGTACAGGTATTCACTGAAATGAAGGCTCTTGTCGCCATATCGGAAATAGAGCTGGATTTTATCCGGAAGGTCGTCCCCCATTACGGGCAGGCGATCGGTGCCGCTGCTTTTGAGCCTGATATCCTGCTCCACGAAGGGACACTGGAGATCGGGGCCGTCTCTTTTCGGGTAATTCACACACCTGGACATTCCCCCGGTTCGGTCTGTTTTTACTGGCCTGGTGAAAAGGTTCTTTTTTCGGGAGACGTCGTCTTCAAGGCGGGGATCGGGAGAACGGATCTTCCCATGGGTGATGGGGCTGCACTGAAGGAGAGCATCCGTCGGCTGTCTGCTCTCGACATCGAGTACGTGCTTTCGGGCCACGGGGATATCATAGAGGGAGCCGATGCGGTGAAGGCCAATTTCCAGGAAATCGAGGACTTCTGGTTCGGGTATATTTGAGGGAACTGGTTAATCGTATGATGACACGAAAAAGAACAACAATCGATTTTGATCTTCGGCAGCTCGAGATCTTTCGCCGGGTAGTGGAATTGCAGAGTTTTTCACGCGCAGCCGAGAAGGTCTTTCTGGCCCAGGCATCGGTGAGCGAACGCGTCGCCACCCTTGAAGGCCTCGTCGGCACAAAACTCCTTGACCGCCTGGGAAGACAGGTGGTTCCGACAAGAGCAGGCGAGGTCCTTTACAAACACGCTGTCCTCCTTCTGGACATGAAGAAAACGGCCACCATGGAGATGGAAGATTTCCTGGGTCTCAAGCGCGGAGAGATCCGGATAGGGGGAAGCACTATTCCAGGAGAATATATCCTGCCGCGCATCATAGGGTCGTTTCACGAAAAATTCCCCGGCATATCGGTGACCATCACCATATCCGACACAAGTGATGTTGAACGTCGTGTTATAGAGGGCGATCTCGAGATAGGAGTCATAGGCTCCAGAAGTCGCAATAGTGCCCTTCTGGTCAAAGAAATGTGGAGAGATGAACTGGTGCTCGCGGTTCCCGGCGACCACCCCTGGGCCGGGAGGGATGAGATCCCGGCTGAAGAAATCGTCCGTCAGCCCTTCATACTCAGGGAGATAGGATCAGGAACATTGAGAATGACCGGGGAGTATCTCGATAGAATGATCCGGGGAGGAATTGACTCACTTCACACTGTTGCGCGGTTCGGCTCATCAACAGCGGTGAAGGAGGGCATCAAGGCCGGTGTCGGCATCTCTATCCTTTCCGTCAGGGCCATTGAAACAGAGATTGCCGCAGGAGTCCTGAAATCCATCAAGTTGCGAGGGATAGACATGTCACGATCGTTCTATGTGATCAGAGACAGGAGAAGAATTGCCTCCCCTGCATGCCGCGCTATGCTGGACTTTCTAACAGATGCGAGTGCCCACGAGAGAGAAATGAATAAAATCATAGACTATCGCGGTGACTGCTGAAAGGCATACCAGGACGTAAGTTTATGTCTGAGAATATTGCCGCCCGGAGAGCGCTTCGAGTTTATCCTCGAGAAGGAGAAACTCGAAAACATCAGGAAAGTCATTGCCCACAACCACGGGAGAGTCCTGGAAGAGATACACCGGGAAAACGACGTACAGATGAAGGTTGAGAAGACAAGCGACTAGCTTGGGCTTAGCCACAAATAGGGTCCGGGAACAATTTCCGGGGATGTTTGCGTATGGTCAGGATATACACTCTGCTGCTCACCGGCGTTGTGATCGCTTCAACCAGTTCCCTCCTCATCCGGTGGGCGGGGGCCGTGCCTTTTGCGGTGATCGCTTTTTATCGGCTCTTTATCAGCATGGCGATCCTGGTCCCGTTTCACCTTTATCGAAACAGGACATGGAACTTTTCCTTCCGCCGTTTTCGCTGGCAATACATACTGGCCGGCTTTTTTCTCGCCGCCCACCTGATTGCCTGGATCGCCTCACTCCAAATGACCACAATAGCTAATTCCATCTTCCTGGAAGGCACCCACCCTCTTTTTGCCGCGCTTTTTTCGGCCATATTTCTGAAAGAATTCCCAAGGAAGGCCACCCTTCCTCTTTTCTTCCTGGCGGGGATAGGCATGTTTTTTATCGTGTCATCCGATCTTGGATTTCAGGCAACAAGAATATCAGGAGACCTGTTGGCCATCTCATCGGCAGCCTTCATTGCACTCTATCTGATGATTGCCCGCATGCACAAAGCAGAGCCCGATTTTGCCAAATACCTCATCCAGGTATATGGAGCTGCTTCAGCGTTCTGCCTGATCTACGTTTTTTCCGTGGGGCATGCCCTCACCGGGTATTCTCCTGTGAGCTGGATCATGATCGTGCTCCTGGCACTCGGGCCTAATCTCGTCGGGCATTCCCTGCTGAACTGGGCATCCAGGCACATAGAGATCTACAAGGTGAACCTTGCTCTGCTTCTGGAGCCGGTTCTCGCAACGATTGGGGGGATGGCGTTTTTGTATGAATTTCCGACCGTGCATTTTTATTGGGGGTCCGGGTTAATCATCCTGTCCGTCGTCCTGCTCATCTATTTCGAAAACAGAGCCGTCCCCGCATAACACGGCCGGAATAATTCGCCTCCTGAACGATGCTCAGGAAGGAAGCCTTTTCTTCCGTTCCAAGGCTCCAGGAGCAATCAAAAACCTTTGTGCTTGAAGAGCAGGGGAACGGGATGTTCCCGGAGCGGCGCATGTCGGCCCTGGAACAGGACAGTGGAAGGGCCGACATGCGCAGTGAGCGGAGCCAGGGACGGCGAAGCGAACGAAGCGGAGGGAATATGCCGTTCCCCTGCTTACGGAGCGTCTTTTGGTAACCCTTATCCGAAGTGATGGCGAAGCAAAGACCCCGGATCGAGAGAAGTTGTCCGGGTCCCCCGTCAGAGGGCGGGAAATGAGTTATGACTGATGCTAATGGATCATGACGCTTGTGAGGAGTCTACCAACCCTCTGAAGGCTTTGGAGACTATCGGCCGGCAGGAAATGATCTATATACGGGAGTGCAATCTGCATGCCCTGGCACACTGGCCTGTAGCCGGGATCACCGGCGAGCGGGTTCAGCCAGATCACGCAGTGGGCCTGCCTGCTTATGGTCGCCATCTCCCGCCTCAGGAGTTCCTTCCCGCCCAGGTCCCAGCCATCGCTCATCACTACGACCACCGTTCTCCTGCTGAGAAGTTGGGATCCGTGGGCCTGGTTGAACTGGTGGAGGGAGAAGCCGATCCTCGTACCTCCCGACCAATCCGGAACCTCCCGGGAAATACGTTCCAGCGCTTTATCGAGACTCAGGTGGCGTATGAGTGGGGTAATGCGAGAGAGGGTTGTTGAAAAGACAAACACCTCCGCCCTTGGCCCAGCGCCCCTGAGTCCCAGCAAAAAAGGCATAACAAACCCGGCATAGCGATCCATCGACCCGCTGACATCCGCCAGGATGACCAGCCGTTTCAAACGTTTCCTTTTCTCCCTGAAGAAGAGTTCCAGAGGCAGCCCGCCCTCCTTAAGGCTCTTTCGCATCACCCTCCGAAAGTCCATGTTCCCCTTTTTTCCGGATCTTTTCAGCCGCCGGGCAATGGAAAGCTGAAAAAGGGCTGTCATCCTTTTCAACGCGAGTTGTGCAGCCTGTATGTCCTTTCCATCAAAGCTGCAGAGATCTTTCTTCTCCAGGCGTGATATGGGGCTGTACGCAATACCCTCCAATTGTCCCTTCTCGCCGTCATCCGTGTCAACGCACACATCCGCCCGGGCTTCCCGGATCGAATCCTCGGGGGCCCCTTCATTTCGTTCGCAAACCCGGTCTGACGGAAGATCCTGCTCGTCCCGCTGTTCCTCTGCCCTCGCCCTGAAAAATTCCTCAAAAAGGCCATCGAACTGAGACCATTCAATATCACTGGAAGTGAAATTCACCCTGAGCACATTGAAGAAATCCCCCCTGCTGGAGAGGGGTATATGTCGGAGGCTTCTCAAGGAATCCAGGATGCCGCTCTGAAAAACCTTGTAGCCGCGGCTCTTCAAAAAGCAGGCGAACTGCACGACCTGCCCGGCGATCCCGGGAGGAAGGCTTTCATCCGGTCGATGACAGGTATTGGGAACGTTCTTCATCATCGCCCCAGATCTCTTCTTTGAATTTCTTGATGTCTTCCTGATACTTCAAGATGCACCCGATGGTCGCATGCACCACCTCCTTCTCCAGAAAAGAGCGGTGCATTGTCATCAGCGCCTGTGCCCAGTCCAGCGTCTCGGACACACCCGGTTTTTTGAGAAAATCCACCCGCCGGATTCTCTGCATGAAGGCGGTCACCTGCCTGGCAAAATCTTCTTCGATACCGGGAATGCGGGTCATGATGATCCGGTATTCCTTTTCAAAAGAAGGATAATCGATCCAGTGGTAGAGACAACGACGCTTCAGCGCATCGTGCACATCCCGTGTCCGGTTTGAAGTCACTACTACCATGGGCCGCTTGGCCGCCCGCATTGTCCCGATTTCGGGGATAGTGATCTGAAAATCCGAAAGCACTTCCAGAAGGAAGGCCTCAAATTCCTCATCTGAACGATCAACCTCATCGATGAGCAGGACGGGGGCCCTTTCATTCGCGCTCATGATAGCCTTCAGGAGCGGCCTCTTTATCAGGAATTCCGGACTGTATATGGCACGCTCGATCTCGTCCACCCCCTTTTTCTGCTGTTCTTCAATCCGGATATGCAGGAGCTGTTTCGGATAATTCCATTCGTAGAGCGCCGTCGTTGCGTCCAGCCCCTCGTAACACTGGAGCCGTATAAGGGACGTCTCAAACAGACGGGACATGACCAGGGCCACTTCGGTCTTTCCGACACCCGGTTCGCCTTCGAGGAAAATGGGCTTTTCCAGGCGATGTGCCAGGAAGAGTACCGTGGCAAGTGCTCTGTCGGCTATGTAGTGGGCGTCTGCCAGTTCCCGGGACACCTGATCAATGGATTCAAAATGATTTTCCAATACTCATATCCTCCTCGTTGAAAATGCCGGCTCGTTGTGCTATAAGACCGCAACAGGGTACGAGCCCGACATCACAATGATGACACAGGAAAGCAAAAAAGAAAAGACATCCTCCCCCCTCCAGGCAAAGCTCGAAAGCCTGGAGGAAACGGCTGCCCAAAAGGGCATCCGCATACATTATGATCGCCTTGAGGCTGCAGGGTTGAAGTTACAGGGAGGTATTTGCAAAATCAGGGGAGAATACCATCTCTTCATTGATAAACGGAAGCCGCTTGCAGAAAAACTGGACCTTCTCACGGGGTATCTGGCCCGCATTGCTCAGCATTGATCCGCTGTTAGGGCCCAGCTCAACGAGAAATCCCGGCCGGGAGATTTCGCAGAAATACCTGCGAATCTCAGCAGTGAGGATGCTCTTGATCACAGTTCCCCTTGGCGGCACAGGCACAGGAATCCTCCCCGCAGGCACAGGCGGCTTTCTGCCCTTTGAAGGATCGGTAGAGACTCCTTGCCGAAAAGAAAGCTGCACCGGCAACAATCGCCCCGACAATAATCAATTGGATGATGTGCATGGTAACCTCGCGCCCCTGTTCAGCGAACGTCGGCACTCTCAACATAAGGATGATATTCAGGATTGCCACAAAAAACTCCCAGAATAAGCTCCTCAGATAGATCCCGGGGGGTCTGCCCGGCCGTCCGTCTCCACGGCGCCCTTCCCCGGTTTCTCATTATGTTCCTTCTCGTCTTCATCCCTGTTCGGGAGACCTCCTGCGCGGCCCGCCCGCTGCCTCCCTGCATGCGGAAAATTCCCCCGAACGCGGGACTTCTTGCCGTTGATGCCGGGGGCAGAATCCTGGCAAGTCAGAACGCCGCGACGAAGTACGTACCGGCTTCAACCCTCAAGGTCCTCACCGCCCTTGCCGCACTCCATTATCTTGGTCCCACGTACCGTTTCAGGACGGATTTTTATCTCACTCCTGCACACGACTTGCTGATAAAGGGATACGGAGACCCGTTCCTCATATCAGAGGTCCTGCAAGAAATATCGAAGCATATTGCCGGAAAACTCAGATCGTTCAGGAACCTTCTCCTTGATGAGACCTTTTTTGCCCCCGGCATAAGCATCCCGGGACAGGGCCTGTCCACAAATCCTTATGATGCGCCCCCGGGTGCACTCTGCGCCAATTTCAACACCCTCTTTTTCACCAGGGACAAACAGGGGCGTATTCTCTCCGCCGAACCTCAGACCCCGATGATTCACTTTGCACGCGAGAAAATAGGGGCCCTCAAGGAGAACAGCGGCCGGTATACCTTTTCCCATGAAAGCGGACAGGCGTCCCTCTACGCCGGGGAACTTCTCTCCTTCTTTTTAAACAAGAACGGGGTAGTAAGGACAGGGGGCATACGCTCGGGGACCCTCAAGCACGGAGATAAGCTCATTTACACCCATTCCTCGTCGCTTATGCTAGACGACGTAGTCAAGAAAATGTTCGAATTTTCAAACAACTTCGTGGCAAACCAGCTCTTTCTCTCCATGGGTGCACAGGTGTACGGGCCTCCGGCAATCCTTCAAAAAGGGGTCCGCGCCGTTCTTGGCTATGCCGAAAAGGACCTGGGGCTGAATGACCTTGAAATTGCAGAAGGCTCGGGTATTTCCCGAAAAAACCGGATCTCGCCCGAGGATATGCTCACAGTGTTGCGCCGGTTCAGGCCTTATCGCAGTCTCCTGCCTCGGGAAGGGGCGTTTCTTCATAAGACCGGAACGCTCAAGGGGATCAGTACCCGCGCAGGGTACATTGAACAAGGGGTCGGAACAAAGGGATATATTGTGCTTTTTTTGAAAAGCGGCCATCCGGATACAGACGGCCTTGTGCGTTGTCTCGAAAGGCTTTTCTGAAGTGACTCACTTCTTAAAAAGGGCTTCCAGGGCCTTTCTGGCCTCCACTTTCTTATTGATACTCCCCCTGGAGGCGCCTCTGGGTACAAAGTAATCACAAAAATTGGCCCTTTCCTTGTCAAGAACACGGTCGGCCGACACCTCCCTGCACTCATTATACGCGTGGGGATCATAAAACTTGCACTGCAGACAACACTTGAGCGGTCTCCCGCAATGGGGACAATCTTCCTCCCGCCCTATACTCTCGCTCGTCTCGATCTCACCTTTACAGAAAAAACAATGCATGCTCTTCCTTCCTCCGGTCCTCTGTGCTTCATGAACAGGTTTGTTGTCAAAACGCACATAGCGTTCTTTCGCTAAACCTTTCAATTTCAAATTCCAAAATCCAAATGTCGATTCAATGACCAATACCAAGCTACCCTCGTCCATAAGACGAGGGGGTTTCCACCATCCCCGAACGAGACACCAAATGACCAAGTGCATTTCCGATGCCAACAAGGCGATCAAGCGAAATTCCTGATCACCAGCAAGGTATCAGATGCAAGTCGAAGATCCCGTTTATAGCGGGGGCGCCAAGATTGTGGTTTTGACAACGGCTGAGGGACACGTTATCATATCAAAATGGATTTCGATGGACAGAAATTCACTATTATTGACCACACAGCCGATCTCGGCCTCAGGGTCCGCGGGGAGACCCTCGAACGCCTCTTTGAAAACGCCGCCGAGGCCATGCTCAAAGTCATGGTCAATGCGCATGCCCTTCCGTCCATGGAAACTATCCCCATCCACCTGGACGGACGGGACCTGGAAGATCTCATGGTCCGCTGGCTGGGAGAGATCCTCTACTGGTTCGAAGGAGAGAAAAGGCTGACGGTTCATGCCCGTATTATTTCGCTCTCTCCGGGACACCTGGAAGCGAGCATTGACACAATCCCCTATTCCCCTGACGATCACGAAATCCTCTGTGAACTAAAAGCCGTCACTTACCATCAGATCGGTATATTCCGAAAACAGGATGATCTATGGGAGGCAAACGTCATCTTCGACGTCTGATTCCGAATTTCGATTGCAGGCCCCCATAGCAAGCGGTGATCCAAATGGACATTCGATTAGAAAAACTGGATTCCTGCCGTTGGCTCATTCCGAAAGCCGGGCCGATGCGGGTTCCCGGTCTCCTCTTCTCAAACGAATACCTGCTGAAAGACATCCAAAAGGATCAGAGTCTGGTGCAGGTCTGCAACGTGGCCACGATGCCCGGCATCGTCGGGTACTCTCTGGCCATGCCTGATATGCACTGGGGCTACGGATTCCCCATTGGGGGCGTGGCCGCATTCGACGTGGAAGACGGCGTCATTTCTCCCGGCGGAGTCGGATACGATATCAACTGCGGCTGCCGCCTCATGACCACATCACTCCTTGCAACTGATACGGCCGATCTCATGCAGACCATTGTGGCTGAACTTTTCAAGGGCATCCCGACAGGTCTGGGATCAAGAGGGAATGTCCGTCTTTCAAAAAGGGACCAGGACCAGGTTGCCGTAAAAGGCGCTGCCTGGGCCGTAAAGAACGGCTATGGAGAGCCCGAAGACCTCGATCGAACAGAGGACCGGGGGACCATGGAAGGGGCTGATCCATCGGTCGTCAGTGAACGTGCGCGCAAACGGGGGGTCGACCAGTTGGGGACTCTCGGTTCAGGCAATCATTTCCTGGAAATTCAGGTTGTCGATACCATCTTCGATTCGCAAAAGGCCCGCGCGTTCGGCCTCTTTGAAGGTCGGATCACCGTGTTTATCCATTCAGGGTCTCGGGGCTACGGGCATCAAATATGTGATGATTTCCTCAAAGAAATGGGAACCAAGGTCTCGCCGGATTCTCTCGGCCTGCCGGACCGCCAGCTCATCTGTGCACCCATTTCATCCGACCTGGGACGCCGATACATCTCGGGCATGGCCTGTGCCGCAAACTACGCATGGGCAAATCGGCAAATACTCATGCACCGGACCGAACAGGTTCTACTCCACACCCTCGGAATCAGCCCCAAGGCCCTCGGAATGCGCTTACTCTATGACGTCTGCCACAACATCGCGAAACGGGAAGAACACACGGTAAACAACAGGAAAAGGACCTTGTATGTCCATCGGAAAGGCGCCACGCGTGCCTTCCCCCCGTGGCACCCACTCCTTCCCGAGGCGTACCGTGCCACCGGTCAGCCGGTGCTCATTCCCGGCGATATGGGCACCCACTCCTACGTGCTCGCGGGAACAGAAACGGCCATGCAACTCAGCTTCGGATCCAGCTGCCACGGGGCAGGTCGAGTTCTGAGCCGGTCAAAGGCTATTAAGATATCAAAGGGCCGATCCATTCGCCGCGAACTGGAGGACAAAGGGATTTTTGTTCAATCCCGGGGCAAAAGGACACTTAACGAGGAAATGCCGGATGCCTACAAAGATGTATCCCAAGTGGTAGGGGTAGTCCACGAAGCCGGCTTGGCAACCAAGGTCGCCCGGTTGAGACCCTTGGGCGTTATTAAAGGATGAAGCCTGAATATTCGGTTCCTGCAAGAGACATTTACTTTTGCGTTTGAGTCTAGCAATTCAGATCAATCCAGTCAACAAAAAATCGGCAGCCGGCCCTTTTTCCAAAACACTGTTTTCTCCGAAGACGGAATGCCCCCATCCATCACCAAAGCTCGGTGGCTGATGATCAGGGTGACGAAATAGCTTGCCTTATGTCCAGCCATATCATACATATACGACCTATACCAGGTGGAATCTTCCGGTACTTATCCCGCTCGCCAATGCCTATGGCATCGTATTTACAGAAACGTGCACGAAGATTCAGAAAGGAGTAGCAGACATGTCCTATGAATTGAGTGAAGAACAAACCATGTTGAAAGATACTGTTGCCCGTATTGCCAGGGAACAGATCGCCACCGGAGCGGAGCAGAGGGACGACGAAGAGAAATTTCCGTGGGATATGGTGGAAGTCCTCAGGGAAAACGGTCTCTTCGGGGCGGATTTTCCAGAAAAATACGGCGGCTCCGAGATGGGCCTCTTTTCTTTGTGTCTGGCGATCGAGGAAATAGCCAAGGTCTGTGCTTCTACCGCTGTTATTCTCCTCGTCCATGAACTGGGTTCTACCCCCATTTTCCTGGCAGGCAGCGACGAGCAAAAAGATCGCTACCTCCCCAAACTGGCAACCGGAGAGAACCTGATTTCTTTCGGCCTGACGGAACCGAACGCCGGCTCGGATGTCTCCGGGCTGCGAACAAAAGCGGCAAGAGACGGCGACTCCTACATTCTGAACGGCACGAAGGTATTTATTTCCCACGCCGATGTGGCGGAAGCCATCTGTATCGCCGCAAGAACAGATTCCAGCATGCCCGGACATAAGGGGACCAGTGTCTTCATCGTGGACAAGGGTGTACCCGGATTGAGCATAGGAAAAAAAGAGAGAAAAATGGGTCTGAGAGCCTCTTCAACGGTGGAAGTGATTCTGGAAGATGTAAAGGTACCGTCCGAGAATATTCTTGGCGGAGAAGGCACGGGATTTCCCATTATCATGAAGACGCTGGATATCACGAGGATACCCGTGGCGGCTCAGGCTGTGGGCATAGGACAGGGTGCTCTGGATTACGCACTTCAGTACACAAAGGAGCGGGTCCAGTTCGGAAAGCCCCTGTTTTCCAATCAGGGTCTCCAGTGGATGCTTGCAGACATGACCACAGAACTCGAAGCCGCCCGGCAGGTAACTTACAAGGCGGCTTCACTCTTTGAAAGATTGCCGAAAAACATGGAGAGAGTGTCCAAAGATCTGGTTCGATACTCGGCAATGGCAAAACTGCTTGCAGCTGAGACGGCCATGAAGGTGACCACGGACGCGGTCCAGCTCCTGGGGGGCTACGGTTTTGTAAAGGACTACCCGGTGGAGAGAATGATGCGGGATGCCAAGATTACCCAGATCTATGAAGGCACCAGCCAGATACAGAAGATGGTGATCGCATATACTCTCTAACAGAGGCGCAGGGCTTAAAGCGCAGGGCATAGCGGATAAATGGAGAACAGTACTATCGCATCAATAATACTGGCCGCGGGCAGGGGAAGCCGGATGAAAGAATTCGGCGGAAACAAGACGCTCTTGCCTCTGATTCCGGATGAATCATCGTTCAGAGGGCGGGAACCCATACTCCTCCACATCCTTCAGAGCCTTCCCCCGGGTCCCAAGGCCCTTGTCGTTCACCACGACGAAGAAGAGGTGATGCGGACAACAAGGGGAATGGGCCTCACCTATTGCCATCAACCCACGCTCAATGGAACGGGGGGGGCACTGCTCGCAGCCCGGAATTTTCTCCGGGAAATCATGCCCGAAAACATCATTCTGACAATGGGTGATATTCCCCTTGTCCTGCCGGACACATATCTTCGGCTGGCGAGCGAGCTCAAAAAGGTCCGCATGGTGATCCTGGGCTTCCAGCCCGTTGACAAAAAACAGTATGGCATCCTGGACATTTCCGGAAATCAGGTAAAGCGCATCATCGAATGGAAATATTGGAAAGATTTTTCAGAGGAAACCCGGGATGTTCTACGGCTCTGTAACTCCGGCATCTATGCGGCCACCAGGGAGGTCCTCCTTCTCTACCTGGACAGGCTGGCTTCGAGTCCGCATCGCGTGCTAAAGGAAATCCAGGGCATACGACAACAGGTGGAAGAATATTTCATCACCGACCTGGTGGAGTACCTGGACAGCGATGGAATACCCGTGGGCTATATAAAGGCCGAAGATGAACGCGAGGTGATGGGCGTGGACGACCTTCCTGCCCTGAAAAGTGCCCAGAAGATTTACCGGGAACGATTTCTCTGATTCCCGGCGGCTCCCGAGAGGATATGCTTGAGTTCCTCAAGATCATGGATGTGCCCAAGGGCGATCAGGGTATCTCCCTCTTCCATCCTGGTCTGGGACGAGGGATTAAAAATCATCTCCCCCTCGCTCTTTCTGATGGCGACGATGATGATATTCAGGTCCTGCCTGATGCCCGATTCCAGCAGGTTCGTGCCGGCCAGCCGGGATCCTTCCCTGACCAGCAGTTCTTCCATTTTCAGCTCGATATTCTTGTCATGGACGGTGAGGTCCAGGAAGCTGGTGACTGCCGGCTTCGCAATGGTGTGCGCCATCCTCTGCCCTCCGATTACGTAAGGCAGAAATACACGGTTCGCCCCGGCCCGCTCAAGTTTTTTCTGGTTCTTTTCATCGTCGGTCCTTGTGATGATGAACAGATCAGGATTGAGCCCCCGCGCCGTCATGGTGATGAAGAGATTATCCGCATCAGATGATACGACAGAGACGAGTCCTCTGGCCCGGTCGATTCTGGCTTCCATGAGGACCTCTTCATTCGTCGCATCATCCAGAATGTAAGGAATCCCCGAATCCTCCAACTGAGACTTGTTCTCCTGCTTAATGTCAATAATCAGCATCGGTATCTTGCTGGAAAGCAGTTCCTGGCTTATGGTCTTTCCGATGCGCCCGAACCCGCAAATAATATAATGATCCTTCATGGATCTCCTTTTCAGTCCCAATTTGCGCCTCCCCAGGATCTTGGTCATCTGGAATACCACCATGGTCCGGGCCACCAGGCCAAGGATATAAGCAACAATGCCGATGCCGACGAAAATAAGTATGATAGTAAAGATGCGGCCTGCTTCGGAGATCGGGTGAATTTCACCAAACCCGACGGTGGTAATAGTGATAACAGTCATGTAGAGGGCATCAAGCGCACTCCATTTTTCGATAACCATGTATCCAACGGTTCCGAAACAGAGTATGGCCGCCAGCAGACTTATCCCCTTCGCGACATAGCCGGGGCCCAGATGCGGTTCCTTGGGATCAAGTCCTCTGTGCAGCATGCGTACCCGTCTTCTTCCGAGTTTCTTCTCGTTCCGCTGGGGGGTAATGGACTGCGGCCGGCATACTGCCGCACTTCAGGAAGTCTCTTTGGATTTCCGGTTCAACGGCAACTCGATTCACGGAGCCGCTCATTGCACCGGGGAAGAACTGACGGCCTCCACCGTAAACTCACTCAGGTTCTCCGGGAGATTTTCAAAGACAATTGTGAAGGGAATGGACCCGTCCGGGGCTATCTCCACGTTCTGCCTGTCTTTTCCCACCCGGTTTTTCATGGCTTTTTCCATCTCGGCAAAAGACAGTTCATCCAGCTCGTTTTGTGTGAAACTGTTCCCGGCGTACGCAAGTTTTTTTCGAACCACATTTCCCTTATCATCAAGGATGGTTCCCTTTATGAGAATAAATTTGCGGCTCTTCGGATACCCGTTTGTTACGATACCCTTGATGACGAAAAGGCGCCCCGCCTTTTTCGTCTTCAGAAAAGAACCCGTCACAGCTTTAAAGGAAAGCCTTCGCACACCCTTGTCAAGGACCGCCCTCTTTTCAACCGGCTTTAAGGGAGACAGAAAATCGGGGAGTAATTGGGGCGCCCAGAAGATAATCGCGGTACCGCCCCCTGCCAATACGAGGACAATAACCAGGATGATGAGCAGGACCTTCGATGTGCCGGATTTCTTCGCACGGGGCGGGACAAAGTCCATCTCCGGTTCAGAAGTCTCCTCGAATGGCTCCTCTTCCTCCAGCTCTTCTTTCGGCTCGATTCCCACTACGTCTTCGTCCGAGATTTCTTCCATGACACCTATCTCCCTCTCGGAAAACTCGGAAGAAGCAGCTTTCTCTTCTTCAAGGGACTCCTCGAGAATCTGATCGAAAGCCGTTTCATCATCGATCGAGGTGTCAGCCAGGTCTGTGCTCGCCAGAGGAGGTGAATTCAGGGCAATAGTCTCTTCAAATTCCTCTTCCGCGGGAGAAGGAAGCGGGGGGTATGCCAGGAAAACGTGTTTGCAGATGGAACATCTGACCTTGGAACCTTGCTTGGCAAGCAGGCTTTCGTCAATACGAAACGTTGTCCGGCAATTCTCGCATGTTATGTTCATAGATCCCTCCTTCTCATAAGCAACCGGTTTGACGAAGTTTCGACGCCGATATCTTGCAATCTCTGTTCATAACATCCTGACTTTCATGCACAAAACTCATGGTTTGAGCAAGTAGATATCCGGGAGATTCCGGTACTCCTCCCGGTAATCGAGGCCATACCCGACCACAAAACCGCTTTCGATCGTGAAGCCGGAATAGTCAATGACGACCTCTTCCTCTCTCCTTTCCAGCTTGTTCATCAGTGTACAGACCTTCAGGGAGGCCGGATTTCTTTCTTTCATTTGCTTCAAAACAAAGGCAAGCGTGTGCCCCGTATCAACGATGTCTTCCACGAGAACAATATGCCGGTCCTTGACGGGCTTCTCCACATCCTTGGTGATCAGTATCTCGCCGCTCGAGGTCATCCGGGATCCGTAGCTTGCGGCTCTCATGAAGTCTATCCTGACGGGGACCCTGATCTCCCGCATCAGATCGGCAAAGAAGAACACGACGCCATTGAGCACTCCCACAAAAAGAGGCTCTTTACCCGCGTAGTCGGATGATATCTGCTCACCGAGCGCTTTTACCTGCTTTTGAATCTCGTTCCTGGAAAACAGGAGTTCTTTTTCCAAGACACCACCCGATCCGGAAGGGCCTCCGGCACCCATCCATTCCAGTCACATCAACATCTGAATTCATCAAGATATCTTTTCGCCGCAGTGGTTGCAGTACATTGCTCCGGGAAGGGTCTCCTTGCCGCAATGGGGACACACGCTCCCGGTTTTTTCCACCTTGGCCCCGCACACCATACAAAACCTGGCTTCCACCGGCAGGTCCGCTCCACACTGGAGGCATCGGTTCACCACCACCAGTTGTTGCCCGCACATAGGGCAGAATCGGGCGTCCGCGTCCACCGCACCGTGGCACTTGGGGCACGCCACCGATTTCTTTCCGGGGCCGGCACCCGCATTCATGGACTGCTGGAGCATGGAGGGCATCATCATGCCCAGGCCGGCGCCCAGGCCGAGACCCATACCGGTTCCCGCCCCGCCTTTTCCTGCCGCTCCTCCCTGTCGGGCAGCATCACCCATAGCTTTGGCAGCCTTGAATTTCATGAACTTATCCAAGTCTCCCACGGCCATCAGTCCACTCTTCTCATCGATCAACTTCTGCACCTCTGCCGGGGGGGTGATGGAATTTATGTAGAGATCCTCGAGTCGCATCCCGAACTTCCCAAAATCTTCCTGGACCCTGGCTTTCAACGAAACTCCCAGTTCGTCGTAATACTGGGGTAAATTGAAAATGGTGTCCAGCAGTTCCCCGATCATATCATTGAACCGCGAGACAATGACCTGGCGCATATAATCGCCGATGCTTTCCGTATCATAGTGCCCCTGAGTTCCCACCAGCGTATTGATGAAGAGGAGCGGCTGGAGGATGCGCATGGCGTAGACCCCGAACGCCCGCAAGCGGACAAGTCCCAACTCCCCGTCCCTGAACGCCACGGGCTCCTTTGTTCCCCATTTCAGATTGGTAAAGCTCTTGAGGTTGACGAAATAGACTTCCGCCCGAAATGGGCTCTTGAACCCGAAGGGCAAACTCAAAGCGCGGGTCAGGATGGGCAGATTCAAAGTAGAAAGGGTGTGTCTCCCCGGGCCGAGCAGGTCCAAACCTTTCCCGTCCCTGAAGAAGACAGCGGCCTGGTTTTCGCGAACGACCACCTGGGCCCCGAATTTGATGTCCCCGGAACCTTCCTCCGGAATTCGGTGGACCATTTCCTGACCTGTTTCATCGAACCACTCCATCACCTCGAGAAATACCATATATGACTCCCTCCGCAATCTCGAATAAGCAAGCTTGTCTTCAAGTGTAACAAAAATCTTTTTCCGGAATCCTCATTCAATGTCAAATTTCAAAATCCAAATGTCAAATCAATGTCAAATGTCAAATGACCAAGTTGGTAAAGAGCGGGACCATGATTAGGCTTGCCTTCACGCGACCTAAGACGTTTTGTCATTGAGGCATTTTGATTTCAATTGACATTTGAGCTTTGACATTTGTCATTCCCGGTTTATCCGGACGGAGTATTCAGGAATGCCTCTCGTTGATCTATCCTTCTCTCCATGTCCGAGAGCATCTCCCGCACCCGAGCGATCTCCTCCTCCGAGGGAATCTCCCCGGCCTCGGTCATCGTCATGATTGCGTCCTCGATTTCTTTTACCAGCCCGGTCAGGGCCTTATCATACCCATAGATACGATCCAGCGCCTCTTCATCTATCTGCTTTCGGGAAAACAGGGGAGCATATCCGCGTGGAGCAAATTCCAACACCCGGGATACCTTCTCCAACTGCCTGGTGACGTCCTCTATCCGCTGTATGTGTTTGATTGCCCGTTTCTTGGCAAGATCCGTCTTCAGCCACTCGGTCCTGCCAAGCAATTGGTCGAGTCTACCGCTCAGTTCCATTCTCAAGGCCTTGTCCGCGTCACGGCTTGACTCCTTGTCCTGATAGGACCCTATCCCGGGCAGAATTCTCACCGCAGTCTTGAGTGCTTGGCCGACATCTTCTTTTTTCATCGTCATTCATCTCCAGTAGTTTGACATCCCGACCTCAAGATGTCTGGATTAAAGCCGTGGCCCAAAGCGATCGGACTCAAAACGGGCGTGTCTTTACCCCCCTCAAGATTTTGCGCTGTTCGGGAGATCCCCGGAAGTCCAAGCCGGGAAAAAGACCCGGAATGTTGTCCCCCCGGAATTAAGGCAGTCATCTTGCACTTTGCAAAAATCACACCATTGTATGTCTCCGGGGCACCGATCGCTGTCCAAGGGAATATAGACGCATCGAGTTGAAACCATTTCGATTTTAAATCCGTACCGTTCGGAAAAGATCTTCATCCGCAGCAGATCGGCACCCTTCCCGCCCGCGTTGAAATCATAGGGCCGCTTCGAGGAATAGTCCAAGGTCTCCTGCGTGGAGAAGAAACCTTCAAAAATCCGGCGCTGATTCTCAGCGGTGATCCCCACACCGTAATCCATGACCACCAGTTCCGCACCCCTACCCCTTTTCTTGACCGATATTTCTATCTTCCCTCCATCAGGGGTATTTTCCACGGCGTTCTTGACCAGACCCTCGACAACCTTCCTCAGCGGCCTCCTCGGGATCCGGATCGACGGGACCTCGTCAAAGACTTCTCCCACCGATAATACGCGATGAGAGAAAAGGGGCCTGACTTCTTTAAGTACCCCGGGGACAAATTCATGCAATCGTATCTCCTCGAGTTTTTCCTCTTTAGGGCCGAAAATATCGTCGATCCTTCTTCTGATCAGTTCTACCGCTTTTCCTTCGCCCACCTGGTCCGCAACCAGGGATTGCAGTTCATCGGCGCATTCATCGAGCAGCCAGGACAGCATCTGGTGACTCTTGTACTCCTTCTCGCGCATAATGTCTTCCACCTGATACTGCATCTCCAGAATACGGTCCAGGTTCCGTTCAGCTCGCTCAATGGTGGGGGTCCATGTTTCCCGCGGCACAGATGAAAGCCTCTTGGTCAGGATCGCGAGCGAGGCGCTTAACACGGCGAGAGGGGTCTTGAGCTCATGGGACAGATGATTTATCACCTTGTCCTTGGCCCTGTTCAGGCTCGTCACTTCCTGGTAGGCCGCTTTTATCTCTTCTGCGAACCTGGCATTTTCTATAGAGAGAGCCACAGTACCGGCGATCATGCTCAGGAGTTCCACATCCGTCTGATCAAAGGCGCTTCCCT
>CAZONI010000051.1:0-26545 GCA_964581175.1 uncultured Desulfobacteraceae bacterium | reverse complement strand
CCCTACATCAGCTTTGAAATGATCTTCTTCTGGATGTCCGATGTCCCGCCGCCGATGGGCGCAAGACGGCTGTCTCTGAAAAAACGCTCTACTTCGTATTCGTAGCAGTACCCATATCCCCCGTGCAGCAGCATGGCATCATTGGCAGGTTTCAAGCTCCAGTCGCCCACGAAGAGTTTGGCCACTGCCGCCTCCAGATGATTCAGCGGCCTTCCCTGGTCTTTACACCAGGCGATCCGATAGCACAGGGAGCGGGCTGCTTCGATGAAGATCTTGATATCCGCGAGCTTGTGCTTGGTGGCCTGGAAATCGGCGATGGGACGGCCGAACTGATGTCTTTCCTTTGCATAGCGCGCGCATTTTCTGAGTACGTATGTCATGCCCCCGATAAACGGGGCCAGGAGCGCACTGCGGTCCCACTCAACGGTCTGCAGTGCCATGAGGAATCCTGCCCCCTCCTGCCCGATAAGATTCTCTGCAGGGATTTCACAGTCTTCAAAAACCAGTTCCGATGTGTGGGACGTCCGTACCCCCATTTTGATCAGGTCCCTGCTGGCTGAAAAACCCGGTGTCCCCTTTTCAACAATGAATGCAGAAATGCCGGCATGTTTCAGGTCCTTGTCCGTCTTGGCGTAGATAACGGCCACATCCGCGATAGAGCCGTTGGTGATGAACATTTTGCTCCCGTTCAGGATGTATTTGTCGCCCGCCTTTTTGGCCCTGGTATTCAGGGATGCCACGTCCGATCCCGCGCCGGGCTCGGTCATTCCCATACAGCCGATCCATTTTCCGGATGCCAGTTTGGGGATGTATTTCTCCTTCTGCGCGTCCGAGCCGTGACACAGAATGGTGTCCGCGCAGAGGAAGGTATGCGCGCCGTACGCAAGGGTGAGCCCGCCGTCCACCCCCGCTTCACCAAGGGCCTCGCCCGCGAGCACGGTGGTCACTACGTCGCCTCCACCGCCGCCCAGGTTTTCGGGAAGGTGGATGCCCAGTATCCCGAATTCACCGAGCCTGCGAAAAGAATCAAAATCGAACTTGCTCTGAAGGTCGTGTTCCGCAACCCTCGGCACAATTTCCTTGGCGGCGAAACGGATCACCTGCTCCTTGAACATCAACTGTTCCGGCGTAAAAGAAAATTCCATAATGTCCTCTATTCGCCTCTCGACTGCTCATCAAATCCCCTGTTGCTTGGCCCCGTTGAGGAATACCTCCAGGATGCTTTCGGCAATCCTGTTTTTCTGTGCGTTCCCCTTGATTTGCTGGTCGGCCAGGACCATGGTGGAAACGAACGTTTCAAGCGCCCCGAGAAAGATATAGGTGAGATATCTGGCTTTGAAATCAGTGCGGAGCATTCCCTTGTCCTGTCCTTCCTGAATGACCTGCTCCGTACTGGACATGAAGGTCTTGAAGTTTTCCAGTCGGTCAGGGGTCAGGTTGCTGGTGGAACGCGATATTTCCGTAATGAAAATCGTGACCAGTTCTGGTTCTTTCTGGTAGGTATCGAGAAAGTAGTGAATGATGCGGGCGAGTTTCTCGCGCAAGGGCTCCGGGCTTTTCTTAATCCCGGACATGAGGGTGAAGAGGCCTTCCCACCATCGATTCAGGAGGGCGTCAAACAGGTCCTCCTTGCTCAGGAAATAGTGGTAGACCAGGCCGTAAGAGATGCCCGCCCGTGCGGCGATGTCGGACATTCTGGCCTTGTGAAAGCCTTTCTCTTTGATTGCCGACAGGGCCGCGGTAAAAATGGCCTCTTCTTTGCCTTTTTTAACCGCATCTCGCTGATTCGCCATGCCATTGAGCAGACCAAATTTTGATTGACTTGTCAATCAAAATCCGCGTGTCTCCCAAGGGCAGCAGGGATAGATGGTAAGTCAGTGTTTTCTTCAATATCGGTCTGACGCTTTTCGCTCCCCAATATCCTCGGTTGTCCAATGAAATTGTTGGGTAATGTTATATTCGAATCCTAATGAAAAATGATCCCGATTGACTTTAGGTATAATTACAGTATATCATATATACCGTTATGGAATTTGAGTTCGATAAACGAAAAAGCCAAAACAACAAGAATAAACATGGGATCGATTTTATTGAAGTACAAGCTTTATGGAATGATCCGGATCGAATTGAAATCCCGGCTAAAACCATCGATGAAGAGAGATTCCTAATGATCGGTAAAATTTCAGATAAATACTGGTCGGCAATCATCACATACAGGAGTGAAAAAGTCAGGATTATTTCTGTGCGTCGATCCCGAAAAGAGGAAATTGAGATTTATGAAAGCTAAAGACTTAGATAAAAAGTTTGATTCCGGAGAGGATATTACCGAGTTTCTTGATCTCACAGGAGCCCGGAGACCAGGTCAAGAACAGAAGAGGGTAAATGTGGATTTCCCTGTATGGATGATCCACAGTCTGGATAAGGAAGCTAAACGACTTGGTGTTCCGCGACAGTCTATCATAAAAATCTGGATCGCGGAAAGGTTGAAAGAGCTTTCCAAATGATCCAAATTCGAACCTTTCACTGGTGCGGACAGGAAAAGTTGCGCCACACAGTTCAACCGTGTGTGCCAGGCATGGCACGTGACTAGCAGGGTGAAAGTGGTGGGATGTAGGATGAGTCGTAGGATGAGGGTCGGGCCACGCTAAGTAATCGTTATTGAAAGGGTAATTGTTGATCCCCCCCCCCCTGAATAGACCTATATTGACCTTTTCGGGGGCAAAAGGGCCGTTTTTCTCCTGGATCATGGCGAGAGCAAAGCGACATTTTATTTCAGGGTACATTTGGCACATCACACACCTATGCCGTAAACGGGAGTTCCTTCTCAAGTTCTCTAGGGATCGCCGTCGCTATTTGCAGTGGCTGTACCAGGCCAAGAAGCGGTACAAATTGACGATCCTGAATTACATGGTTACTTCAAACCACGTCCACCTGCTCGTTGTCGATACTGGGAAAAGAGAGGTGATTCCCAAATCATACAGTTGGTCGCGGGGAGAACGGGGCAGGAGAGAGGGGAGATGTGACCCCGGTAGCCTGTTTCTTGGAGATAAACCCTGGATAATCAATAAGTTGTTGTGATCGGCCCCAAGACCAACAGGACCAATCCGCGCAAGAAAAGCATTCAAGAATCTGGGTCTGGAGACCTATTTCAAGGAAGACATGCAGTTTCACATGCAGATCTTCAAGATGTCGAAAGACAGCATCTTCGTGACAGCTGTCCAGCCTGGGAAGCTTTGTCCAAAGAAAGGAGGTGCCGATTTCTTGCACATGTCCAGCTATTAAAAGCAGATGTTTGTAACAGTCTAAGTCGAGAAAACCGAATTCCTGAAATGGAGGCATAGAAATGTTTAATCAACCCTACCTGACCGAAGAAAACAAGATGGTGGCAAAGCTGTACAGGGATTTCGTGGACAAGGAGATCATGCCGGTACGGCAGCAGATCGACGACGACAAGGAGCACAAGATCGTCAAAAGAATCCTCCAGGCCTTAACCGACGTGGGTCATCAGAAGGCTCCCTTTCCCGCTGAATACGGCGGCGGAAATATGACGTCCGTCGTCTCAGCGGCCGTCATGCACGAGGAACTCGGACGTGGAGACAGCGGAGTCGGAACTGCTGCCACAGTGACCACCTGGGCCTTTCTGCCGGCCATTATGGCTGGCAACAAAGCGGTGCTGGACCGTTTCGCGCCTGAATTTTGCGGGCCGAAGCTGAAAATGGGCTGTTTCGCAATGACCGAGCCGGGCGGGTCTCATGGGGGCGGCGGCTGTGATATCGAGAATCCAACGCTCCATGGCAAAAAAATACGGACCATGGCCAAACTGGAAGGAGAGGAATGGGTTATCAACGGGCAAAAGATGTGGGCATCCAACAGCGGGGATGCCGATGTTTATTGCGTCCTTTGCACCACGGACCCGAACCTTGGCGATGACGGCATCGCGCTAGTCTATGTGCCTGCGGATGCTGAGGGGCTTAGCTTCGGAAAAGACGAGAGCAAGGCCGGCATGCAAGGCGACAAGAACTGCCCAATGTTTCTCGATAACGTAAGGATACCCAAGGCATGGCGGGCCGCCGGGCCAGGCATCGACGCCCAACTGCTGCACGGCAACGTCATAGCGGCCCGTATCCTTACCGGTGCACTTGCGGTAGGAAATGCCCAGGGTGCTTTCGAGACAGTCTTGAAGTTCACCGGGGAAAGGATCGTTGCCGATCGGCCCATCAGACAGCACTCTATCTGCGCGGGCATGCTCGCAGACATGGCCATTGGCATCGAAACAGCGAGAAACTACGTGCTTATGACAGCCTATATGTTCGATAACCCGGAAACCTACGGCCCCCCTGTGACGGATGCCATGCTCTCCAGGGCGAGCATCGCCAAAGTCTACTCGGCCGAGGTTGCCGTGATGGTGACCAACAAGGCAATGGAGCTGATGGGTTCCTATGGCTACGTGCGCGATTACGATGTGGAGAAGTACTGGAGAGACTGCAAGATCATTCAACTGTGGGAAGGCGGCGCGCAGCTGGGGCGGTTCGACGTTTGTCGTGGATACTATGATTGCAAATTGTAGAGGAAAGGGGAGAAAGTTATGGCAAAGAGTGGATCTGATGGGGGGCGGGTCACGGGAAGCGGCTGATATGCAAAGAATAATGGTTGATTCTGCTATTGTGTCAGCCAGCCGAGAATGTATTGAGACTTATTCCACCCGATCCAGAATGGGAACTACTTCTAAAGGGACGTAGCATGCAATCTTACAGGCAGTCCCCACATTCCATGATTATTTTTGCCACCGCACTCTTAGGTCTCGCGATGCTGACCGGATGCGGCCCTACGGCTGAGGAACTCGAAGCAGTCAATTACGCGCCACTGCCCGGCGATGATTTGGAAATGTCGACGCCGGCAAAGGAAGGGTTGGACCAGGATCTCATAGCCCAACTTTGTTTTGGTGAACGCGTTTGACATGGCTGTTGTCACGACCGCGGACCCATTGTACGGGCAAACCGGGGATGAGCCCTGGAATCAAGAGAAAGCGATCATCAATCTAGTGGCTGATTTTGTGACTTCCTTACCGAGAGAGTGACGAGCGACGATTCATAATTCCTTTTAGCCCCAGTCAACACCTTCGAGGTATGATGAAACCACCTCGTGAATACGCTGAAGGTGCAAAGTGCCCCGCCTTGCCGGCTGACCATTCACTGCAGCGTACGGCGACATCGCGCTGCTGTTCCAATCGCCGTGTCTCGTGGCCGCCGTCGCTGAGCTTGGGTCGTTCGGCAAGAAGGTCTCAAGATGACAGATAATTCCTCGATAACGGCAGTTTTCCCGAAAAAGAAAGTCCCTGCATATCCGGATGCTCTTAAACAGGAAAATGTCCAATCGGTCTTCAGATTTCACAAATCCGTGCCAGAGTATCAGGCCACCCCCTTGCATTGCCTGCCGGAGCTCGCGAGTCATCTTGGCATGAAGAATATTTATGTAAAAGACGAGTCGTTTCGATTCGGTCTCAATGCATTCAAGGCCTTGGGTGCCACATGGGCCGTAGCCGGGATCTTGTGCGAAAAACTGGGGTGTCCGCTGTCTGATATTGATTTTCCCCGTTTGAAACAGGCTGCTGCACAACTAAAGGACGTGGTGTTTGTCACGGCCACGGATGGGAACCATGGACGGGGAGTTGCCTGGGCCGCCTCTCAACTGGGGTGTCAGGCGGTTGTCTTTATGCCGGCCGGGAGTGCTGAAAGCCGAGTGAAAGCTATTGAAAACGAAGGAGCAAGAGTCTGGGTAACGGACAAGAACTATGATGACACCGTGAAGATGGCTGCCGGTGCGGCAAAGAAAAACGGCTGGCACCTGGTCCAGGACACGGCCTTCAAGGGATATGAAGAAGTGCCTACCTGGATTGTTCAAGGCTATACTACTATGGCGCGGGAGGTGCTGGAGCAGCTCATGGACAGGGATCTCGAGATGCCGACCCATTTGTTTCTCCAGGCCGGGGTCGGCTCCATGGCAGCATCCGTGCTCGGCTACTACGCGAATACCTTGCGGGACGCCTGCCCGAGAACCGTCATCGTGGAGCCGAACCAGGCCGACTGCATGTACCAATCCGCGCTCGCAGATGATGGCACGCCAAAGGCGGTGAGAGGAGATCTGAAGACCATGATGGTCGGCCTTGCCTGTGGTGAGCCGAATCCTTTTGCCTGGATCATACTGCGGGATTTTGCAGCCGGGTTTATTTCCTGCCCTGATGAAGTGGCCGTTTTTGGTATGCGGCAGCTTGCCAGGCCCCACGGGAACGATCCTGCCATTGTTTCCGGAGAATCGGGGGCCGTGGGTATCGGCCTTCTCTGTCGGCTTCTGGCAGACGACAAGCTTATCGGAATAAAGGAACAAATAAACCTTCATCCGGCTTCCGTTGTTCTTTGCTTCAATACGGAAGGAGACACGGACCCGGATAATTACCGGGCTATTGTGAATGGACAACCGGTTTAACGGTGGGTTTGGGATTTGCTTGACCATTTTGGCCTGCCTGTATAAGGTAAAAAGAATAATGAAATCTTCCCCTTCAATGTGTTGTCTACACAATTGCTCGTATCTTAATGGAAAACTCACGAAATTCTCACGAAAGGCGAAGAGTGAACAGCATACTATATGCAGCTGAACTTCGATTCTGAGGAAAAGCAGCCGTCGTTCCCGATAGGCCTGTGGACCCGGGAACTAGGATTTTTTCCCAATCTCACGGAGAGAGGAGAGTCAGCAGGGAAAATGGCGAAGAAAGAAATTCTGGTAGTGGATGACGAGGAAGACATCCGGGAACTGGTGACATTCAATCTTACCAGGGAAGGATATGTCGTCCGGAGTGCCTCTTCCGGTGAAGAGGCCCTTGACTCAGTGAAAAAGCAGATGCCTCACCTGATCATTCTGGACCTTATGCTTCCGGGAATGGATGGTCTGGAAGTCGCCAGAAAACTCAAGAAAGACTCGTCTACCGAGGGCATTCCCGTAGTCATGCTTACTGCCAAGGGCGAAGAAGCGGATATTGTGGCAGGCCTTGAACTCGGCGCTGACGACTACGTAACCAAGCCCTTCAGTCCCCGCGTGCTGACGGCCAGGGTGAAGACGGTTTTGCGGAGGAAAGCCGAGGGCTCTCCTCCGGGAAAGGAATCTCCTCTGAAGGTCCACGAACTGGAAATCCATCCCGGCCGCCACGAAGTCCTGGTGCAGGGGAAACCCATTCCCCTGACGTTCACTGAATTTGCCATCCTGAAATGCCTGGCCCAGCGGCCCGGTTGGGTTTTTACCCGGTATCAGATTGTGGACGCGGTTCACGGCCGGGAATACAACGTCACGGAACGTTCCGTGGATGTTCAGGTCGCCGGCCTGCGGAAGAAACTCGGCAGATACGGAAAGTATGTGGAGACCGTTCGCGGTGTTGGTTACCGGTTCAAGGAATAGCCAATGATAAGAAAGAAGCGCTTGCTCTGGCAGCTCTATCCTGCCTTCCTGTTCATCGTCTTCCTGTCCATCATCCCGGTGACCTGGTACGCCGGCACATCGCTCAAGAGTTTTTACCTGGACCAGACCTCTCTGAGTCTGGAGTCAATGGCTCACCTTGCGGAAGGCCGCGTTCTGCCCCTGCTGGAACCCCTGAATCGAAAAAAGATAGATGAAGTATGCAAGAGCATGGGAAAGAAGGCCGGGATCCGCATTACAGTGATCGAACCCGGCGGCATTGTGTACGGGGATTCGCGGCACGATCCGTTGACGATGGACAATCACAGGACTCGACCCGAGATCAGGAAGGCCATGAGAGAGGGAGAGGGGAAGTCCATCAGGTTCAGCAGGACCCTTCAAAGGGAATTTATGTACAGGGCTGTTGCTTTGCGAAACGGGGGGCGGATTATCGCCGTTGTCAGGACTTCCATTCCCGTGGACGTGGTGGATTCTGTGCTGCACGGCATCGAGATGAAGATCGCACTTGCGGGGCTCTTTATTGCGGTCATTGCCGCCGGCCTCAGCTTCCTGGTTTCCCGCCATATGACCCGGCCGCTGGAAAAGATCCGCGTGGTCGCTGAAGTTTACTCTGAAGGAGATTTTGCAGCAAGGATTCCGGCTTTCAAAGTGCGGGAACTCGATGCCATAGCGAAGAGCATGAAAAAGATGGCCGACGGGATGCGCCGGCGGATCGAAACCATCACCCGGCAGGCCAATGAGATGAATACGATCCTGAGCAGTATGATCGAAGGGGTTATTGCCGTCGATCCGGACGGGAGGATCCTGAGCATCAACGAAGCGGCTGGCCGCCTTTTCCATAGTGCTCCGGCCAGGAGTACCGGTCTGACCATCGAGGAACTCTCCAGAAACCCGCGGCTCGCTGGTTTTGTCTCTCGCGCCCTTCGGGAGCGTGATGCTGTTGAAGAGGATATGGCCATCCGGGTAGATGCTAAAGACCGGATCCTCAACATTCGCTCGACGTCATTGCTGGATTCCGAAGGAGGACGTATCGGAACGCTTCTGGTAATGACTGATGTGACCCGGGTCAGAGAACTGGAAAACATCCGCCGGGATTTTGTGGCAAATGTGTCCCACGAGATCAAGACACCTATAACGGCGGTGAAAGGTTTCGTGGAAACCCTGCTCGACGGCGCGCTGAAGAACCCTGATGACGAGCGGCGTTTCCTGGGTATTATCGAGAAGCATACCAGGAGACTTGAGGCCATTGTAGAAGACCTGCTCAGTTTATCCAGAATCGAGCGGGAGGGGGAAGTCGCCAAAATGGTGTTTGAAGAATTCAGGCTGAGGAATGTCCTGGATTCCGCAATCCAGATATGCAAAGAAAAGGCGGGGCCCAAAGGGATCAAAGTTTCTCTTGACTGTTCTGAAATGCTGCTGACAAAAGGAAACGCCAGGCTGCTGGAACAGGCTGTTGTCAATCTCCTCTATAACGCAATTCAATACAGCCCTCGGGAAAGCACCATTCTTGTTCGGGCATGGAAGGAAGACACGGAGACAAGAATCAGCGTCGTGGACCAGGGGTGCGGAATTGGGCCTGAACATATTCCGAGGATTTTTGAACGTTTCTATCGCGTTGACAGGGGACGGAGCAGGTCTGTCGGAGGGACCGGCCTCGGACTTGCCATTGTGAAACACATCGTACAGGCCCACGGCGGTAAGATCTCCGTCGAAAGCACTCCCGGGAAAGGCAGCACCTTCACCATCCATTTATAACGGAACGCTCTTGTCCCGGGATCGTGCCTCCCCGGCTCTTTCCTTGCCTTCTGATTCTATTGGCCGAGTATTCCTTTCAGTTTCTTGGTGATACCTTCAGCACCCTGTTTGGCGCTTTCCCCGACCGATTCCAGCTGCTTTGTTGCACCTGATCCCAGTGCGTTCATGTTGATCCCTAGGGATTTGAGCCTCTTGCTCAGGATATCGGTTACAGCAGGAGAAGTGATCTTGGCATACAGGGATTTGAACACTTCATTGAAAGCTTCCGCGGGAGAGGCGCCTCCCTTTTGTTGACCAATATTCGTCAGGTGAATCTCGGGAAGAGGTGCACTGATCGTCTTCCCGCCAAGGAGTGGCATGGTGAGGTTCACTTTTCCCCCTTTTACGAGAAAATCCCTGATCAGGATTTTCCTTCCTGGCTCCTTCTTTTCAGTTTGCTTATTGGCTTGCTTATTGCCAGGTTGCTTCTCACCACCGACCGAAGACTCCACGTTGTTCAGGATGGTCTGGAAATTGTCGCTCCCCTTTATTTTGTCGTAACTGATATCAGGTGATACGACTTCTATTCGGTCAATGATAATGGGATTTCCGGTAATTGATTTTCTGTCAATGTCCACTCTAATGGAACCGACTTTCATCGCATACGGAGATGTAAAGCCTTTCGGGTTTCCCAGGAAAAGGTTCTTCAGCTTTGCTTTGGCGGAGAAAAGGGAAACGTCCACTTCTCCCAGGCTCACCTTCGTTTTTGTGATACCGGGGCCGTAGGTATTGACTGCCTTCTTTATCATAGGCCCAAGATTTGACGCGATCATAATTACCCCCACGATGATGATGACAACCACCGCGCCTGCTCCAATTAAGATCCATTTTTTCATGATATGCCTCCTTCATTTTTTGCAGATGGGAAAGACCTTTGCGAGAAAGACAAAAAGGGCTTGAGACTGTGTGCATTTCTGGAATACACTATAAGCATGAACCGTGCGGGCGTCAATGTCCAACTCCCGGCGCTGCGCGGGCGCGGCGCGATGTCATGTCGCCTTTTTGGAAGCAAGAAACGAGCATGGGGTAGAAAATGGAACGAACATTTGAAGAAACAGTAGACTTTCACGGCCACAGCTGTCCGGGATTGGCCATCGGGTTCCGGATGGCGAAGGCCGGTATGGCTTTTCTGTCCGGATCGAGGGCCGAGGATGAGGAACTGGTGGCAGTGGTGGAGAACAACGCGTGCGGTGTGGATGCCCTGCAGTATGTTACAGGATGCACGTTCGGCAAGGGCAACCTCATCTTTAACGACTACGGAAAGCAGGTGTACACCCTCTATAATCGCAGATCGGGAAGAGGCGTGCGTATTGTTTCCAATCACCGCAACATTCCCGAAGGCCTGAGAGAGAACAGGGAACAGCTCACCAAATGGCTCCTTTCGGCGCCTGAAGAACAAGTGGTCTCCCTGCAGGAAGTGCAGATCGAGGAACCCGAGCCGGCAAGGATCTTAAAATCAGTGGAATGCGCGTTTTGCGGGGAGCGCGTCATGGAAACGAGGGTGAAGTGGATCGATGGAAAGGCGGCGTGTATTCCCTGTGCCAAAAAGCAAGGGGTATTGTGAGCAGCACGCCTTTCTAGATCAATGCACCTCCATGGCCTGGAGGGTGCCTCCTCCGTACTCGGTCATGGTTTCGGCGGCCACGGTCAGCCCTGCTTCCAGAAAGCCCTTGTCAATGCCGGGGATGCCGTAGGCGTAGAAGAGGACATCCGTTGTGCCTTCTCTCACCCGTGTCTTTTCATCGGCGCCCTGGCAGAGCACGCACACGATTTCCTTCTCATCCCTGAAGACGATTTCCCCTTCCGCAGTCCGCATTTCACGGCCGCCCATGCCCAGGCAGAGTTCTCCTTCGCTTGCCAGGTCCAGCGCCAGGGCGCCCTCAAAACAGCGGCAGTCGGTCACGGCCACCAGGATCCCTGCGCACATCTCCGCCATAAAGTGAGCGTCCACCATGATATTGTACCGGGGAAAGCCGCTGTTTATGGTTCTCTTGAGGTGATTCGGAAGCGGGCACTCCTGACCGAAAGAGCGGAAAAATCGGTCATAGATTTCTATGCGCTCTTCGATTTTTTCGAGCGTTTCCCGCCTTCTCATTTTTCGCAGGAGTTTTCTCTTGTACTGGTCGAACCCGGGCGGATTCAGATGGTTGGTGCATCCCGTGATCAGGGTCAGACCGAAGGGAACGTCAGGATAGCGCGTCCGGTAGCTCGAGGACTTGGAAAAAGTGATGGGACCGGACATTGATCTCTCCATAAAAAGGAACTGCAGAAAAGGAGCGAGCAAACGGCGAAGCGACGAGTCGCGGAAAAGTCGCACGGCACCAATATTTGCACATTGACCGGCTATGTCAAGGATGAATTGGCTCTTTTCCGAATCTTCTCGTTGTGTCTGGGCTGAATCAGGAATCTTGCAGCGATTTATAAAGCATAATTGGAAATACGCTTCCGCGTTCCCCGTCGTCACATATACTCCCGGCGCAAGGCCGGGGCTGAACCAGTATGAACCGTATGGATAAGAACCTATCAGCTTCACACCGGTGACGGCGCCATATGCCTCAGATCATGGCAGGGAGGCTAGAATAGAAATGTTGAGGAGACGTTAGCGTTGTCTTAGAAGTGCGATAGAAATTTGTGAGGATACGATGAGCAGCATAAGGGTCCGGGGATCGAACATACCGGCTCCAGGCTGTGTTTGATTTTATGAAGAAGAGTGGTTGGGGAAATGAAGTGGCCCACGGACTAACGATGGTTTTTCAACCAGTGCAGGGCCACTTCCGATCCGTACCGGCCGACCATTTGGACCCCCAATAGACGCCGGATGCCTCCATACCGGAGATAACCGGTCCGGCGGATACGGCGCCTGTGGCGATGATGAGACGGTCGAAAGGTAACAATTCCATACCACCTTCATGTTCGACCGAGACCGTCCGTGACGCTTGAGCGATGCTCAGGGCTCGATGGTTAAGCAAGAGTTCGATTCCGAGCTCTCTCAGGTCATTCTCGGTGCGATGGGCCAGCTGACCGCCAATCGGAGACCTCTCCACTCAGGAAAAAGGGGCTGCCGCAGATGCCGTAATTTGGAAAGGCGTCTGCCACCAGTACCTTCACTTCTGCACGCGGATCGGTCTCACGTGCGGCCAAGGCTGCGCTGATCCCCGCCTCGCTTCCGCCGATAATGAGCATTCTGGTCATTGAGAATCCTCCTCTCTTGAAAGTCTTCCCTATGACACATTCTGAACTGCAATTGTTAGGAAATGATGAGCAACTTGAAAAACTTCTTGAAACGGGGTCTCCGCCTATGCGGGTTGCATAGAGGTGCGATTTTTCTTTCTGAAATTTAGTTTCCTTTAGAGTCTCTTCGATGAAGCTGAGTTGTTCACTTACTCGCGAGAGCGTTGTTGAGGGTCGTGTTGCTAAGCTGAGTTACATGGGGCCCCTCACTCCCAAGGGAGTTTCGAATAGTCTATCGGGGCATCTTGAACTGAGCCATGGGGTGAGTGCCGCATTTTCACAAGGAGGATACCGTATTGATCAGGTAAGGAGGGGAATGGCGCAGCATGGGAGCAGGAGATTCATCGGCAAAGTCATTTGGGAAGTGGAGAAAGGATCCGAACGGGCAAGGCGCGGGAATTTTGAGAAAATATCCCAATTAATGCTTGCATGCTATACCACAGTGTGGTATATTAACAATAACTCGTAGTTTCTGTTTCACCGGGTACGCAGCAGACTTGGGGAAAATCGATGATAAGATTTCTGAAAATGCCCATACAAAGCCTCCGGGGAGTGCTTCCCTTGGAGGCCTTTTTTTTATTTGCGACGTCGCAGGACTTTTTGAGAGCTGATCTGTGTGAGCATCATGTGCAATTACCGCAGAGATGAAGGATAAGTACTTCACCTTTTGTCAAAAGGCCTTTCTACCCTCCTTTCGCTTGAGTGGACCGAGGCCTTCGAGGAGGCGAACATGTTAAGTTTCACTGAAATGCTCTTGATGGTGCATGTTGGTTTCGGGATGCTGTGCATCGTCGCCAGCGTCTGGGTATTTGTGGAAGCCCTGAATGTGAACGAAAATAATGTGACGAGGATAAGGAAAATAAGTCTTGCAGTTGCTGTGTTCATGTGGCTCGCCTACCTGTTCGGCGGATACTGGTATGTATTCTACTATGGTACGGACAAGGCCATCATCCTGAAAGGCCCGTGGCCCTTTTCCCACAGCTTTTTCATGGAAATGAAGGAGCATGTGGTCCTGATGCTTCTCCTGCTGGCCACCTATCTTCCGATTGCCGCAGCCAATAAACTGGCAACCAGCAGGGCTGCAAGAAAGATAGTGCTCTGGGTATCCGGGTTGATCGCCCTGGTCGGAATGGCGATGGATGGATCGGGTGCCATCATCAGTATGGGCGTCAAGGTTGCATTGCTGCCAAAGTAGGAGGAGAAATCATGGAAAATAAGGATCTCGGAAGATACACTGCATCTTTCGGCGTCTCGCTGGGGATCACCTGCGTGGTGAGCGCCCTCCTGGTTATTCTGAAGGAGCTGGGTGAACACAGCGTTCTTGTCTGGATGAAGGAAGCCACCGGTCACCACTGGGCGACTCACGGGTTGTTCGATCTCGTTGTTTTCGTTGTCCTTGGGCTCCTGCTGGCACGGGCGAACGGAGGTTCAGGAATCGCGATTTCTGAGAAGGGTCTCGTCAATATCATCGTTGGAGGCGTGGTTCTCGGCGGTCTGATTATCGCCGGCTTTTATCTGATCGTAGGTTGAGAGAGGGTTAATGTCTCTTTCGGGGATGGTGGAGATCGGAGGTCTTTAGGCGAAGGAAATTTTGGGTTTGTCCCGAAGCGACTTGTCATTCCGGCGAAAGCCGGAATCCAGTGACTACGGTGCTTGGAATTTCTGGATGCCCCCGTATCAAGTATGGGGCAGGCTTATCAAGTCCGGCATGACAACTGGACTTGGCAGCCTATTTTTCAGCCTCGCCCCGTATGGCGGCAAGCAGGCGATTCGTGTTGCCGCTTTTGGACCGGTACGCTGAAGCGCCAGCGTCGAGCATCGCCTGGGCCTGATCATCATCGTCGTACATGGACAAGCCGATAACGCGGATGTGGGGAAATTCCGCATGAATGATCCGGGTCGCTTCCAGACCGTTCATCTTCGGCATGCTGATATCCATCAGGATAGCATCCGGAATAAGTTCCCGGGCCAGGTGGACGGCCTCTTCCCCATCCGATGCTTCGCCTACAACCTCTATATCAGAGTGCGAATCGAGCATCCTGGACAGGCCTTCCCGCATGACAGGATGATCGTCAACCAGCATAACGCGTATTCTTTTCCCGGATTTCTGAATGGGGATCGGCGCTGAAACAGGCTTTGGAGGAGTTTCTGTGTGCAAATCCCGTAACCTCTGTTCACCTGGGCTCCCTTCATCCAGGGGCAAAACCAGGGAAATCGCAGTTCCTCGATTGGGTGCACTTTCAATCTCGAAGCGGCCCCCTAAATGCAGCAGCCGTTCGCGGATCGTGATCAGGCCGAACTTCAGGCCGGATTCCGTGTCTTCCCATACCCGTTCCGCATGAAATCCCTTTCCCTGATCACTGATCACCACCTGCAGATTTCCATTTTGATACCCTATTTTCACGTCTGCCGTTTTCACACCGGCGTGCTTGATCACGTTGAAAAGCAGCTCTCGTATTGATTGGAACACCAGCATGGCAAGATCTTTCCGGTCAAGAACGATGGGGGCTTCGGATTCAATGTTCACTTCAAAACTCTGGTTTTCATGCATCCATCGAACGAGCCATCCCAGCGAAGCTGAAAGATCGCCGGAATTGAGGACAGGCGGGGCAAGTTGTGCATTCAGAGATCGCATCTCCTGAATCGACTGGGTGATGAGATCAAGGACACGTTCGGCCGTCAATTTCGACGCAGTGCCGATTTCATTCATCAAGATTTCCTGGTTTATTTTGGCCCCGACCAGCAGTTGCTGGAGATGATCATGCAGCAGCTTTGCAACTCGGCTGCGCTCCCGCTGCTCGGCCAGAGTGAGTTCAAGACTTAAGCCGGCAAGTTGTTCGGCACGTTTTTCCAGTTCGGCCGTACGTTCTTGGACGCGCGCCTCGAGTTCATCACGTGCGGTTCGAAGCTCTACCTCCATTCGCTTTCGCTGGGTGATGTCCACAAGGGCGAGACGCCGGTGGATCGACTTTTTATCGTCTCCTTTGGCCACGCCCTGGAGGAACACATGGACAGGTCCACCCTGGCCCCTGAGCCGCAGCTCAGCAGGACCTGCTTCGCGATTTACGGCGAGGTTTTTCATGAGAGCAGAATATATGAGAAGGTCGTCCACATAAACCCATGCGGTAAACGAACTTCCGGACAGGTACCTTTCACTCCCCCGGAGCATTCGATAGGCGGCCTGGTTGGCCCTTTCAATGATGCCCTTTTCATCTAAAGTCACATAGGCCACAGGTGAGGAATCGTAGAGATCGAAATATTCCTCGCGCGACGCCTCAACCTCCGCTTTTGAACTCCGGAGTTCCTCGTTTTGAAGCTCCAGCTCGACCTGGTAGACCTCCAGCTCGTGGGTCAACCGCATAAGGTCCTCTTTTTCGATATCCGCTGCTTCACTCCCCCTTTCTGTAAGGAACCGCTCCGCTCTTTCCCGCAGCATTTGAAACGCTTTACTGGATGAAAAGTTCGCCTTCATCTTTCCCCTTTCCCCGAGGGACCCGGAACTTCGGTTACGTCCTCTATGGCAAGCAGTAAGCGGTCTTCATTCCCACCCTCATCCCGGAGCAGCCGGGCATTCAAAAGCATCCGCTTGAATCCGATTTCCGGAAACCGGTGCTCCACCAGGTAATCCTGGAATGATTTGTCCTGCTCGATGATCTCATGAAGGAGCTTTCTGAGCTCGGGGATGTCCCACTGACGGCTGCCCAGCTCAAAGAGGTTATTCTTCTCCGTCTTATCCGAGGTGGTCCGGAAGGTATCGTAGAAGCCGCGGTTGGCCGTGACCACCCGCATCTGGCTGTCGAGCACCAGCAATGATTCGCGAACAGTGTCCACAATGTTTTCGGCAAACCGTTCTGCTGAGGAAACAGCCTTGGCGCTCATTTTCTCCAGTTCTTCCTGGGACTTTTTCTGGGCATCGATGTTGACAAATGTCAGCACCACTCCTTCGATGGCATGCTCGTCCGGGCGGTGCACCATGATGCGCATGTGATACCAGTGCCCGTCCTTGCTGCGGATTTCCTCATCGACACCGGACAGGGTTTTCAGCACCTGACGGGCCGTTTTCGCGAGATCGTCGTATTCCAGGTTGTGGGCAATGTGGTCCAGCGGCCGCCCCACATCCGACCCGATCAGGTTCAGCAGGCGGGTTGCCTCCGGGGTAAAGCGGGTCAGGCGAAGCTCGTTGTCCAGAAAGACAATGGCAATCCGGGTGTTGTTGAGCACCGAGTTGACGGCTCTGTAGGTCTCCCTCAGCTCACCCATCTTGCCGACGAGTTCGCTGTTGACGGTGTTGAGCTCTTCATTCAGCGACTGAAGCTCCTCCCTGGAGGATTCCAGTTCCTCATTGGTGCTCTGGAGCTCTTCGTTGGAAGAGTTGAGTTCTTCGTTCGTCGACTGCAGTTCCTCGTTGGACGCCTGAAGCTCTTCCATGGCGCTGCGATAATCCTGCCGCACCCGCATGAGCTCCGCTTCGAGTTCCGCCGCCAGTTGGCTGTCTTTTTTCCCGGTCCGACGACTTTCCGGTTCCTGGTCCGACTGAGGCGGCTCGGGCAGTTCCTCGAAGATCACCAACCGGCAACCCTGCAACGGCGGTTCGTCGAAGCCCTTGACCACAAGGTCGATCTGTTGGTACTCATGGTTGGTCTTGACCCGCACCTTTTTCTCACGAATCTCGCGGTGTTCCTGATTCACCCGGCGCAGGGCGGATAAGATCGGGAAGCGCAGACCCTCACGGGCCATATCCCCTATCTGCAGGGAGGGCTGGCCCGGGGCCGGCTCCAGGTACTTCCCCGTACGCCCGTGATAATAGAGGATTTCGCCCCGCTGATTTACGAGCACGCAGGCGGGCGTGTGTTCCTGCATCAGCACCTTCTCCACGGCCCGGCCTCGGTTGAGTCCCGACCTTTCAGGCTGCCCTGCGGCTTCCGGCTCCTCAACGGACCTTTCCAATCTCTTGCTGGTGGGGAATTCGACCACCCGTCGGACCAGATGGTTCCTCGTTCTATAGATGCTGTACTGCTTGCTCACCGGTTCGAAAAGATCGAGATATCGGCCGACACTTTCCGATGAACCCAGAAACAGGAATCCCTCGCTTTTGAGGGCGTAGTGGAAAAGCGGGATCAGTCTGTTCTGGGCCTCCGGTTTGAGATAGATGAGCAGGTTCCGGCACACCAGGAGATCCAGCTTGGAAAAGGGAGGATCCACCAGGATGTTCTGCTCGGCAAAGACCACACGTTCCCTGATGTCGGATTTGAGCCGGTAGTAGTTGCCTTCTTTGGTGAAGAACCGCTTGAGCCGCTCCGGGCTCACATCGGAGACAATGTTTTGAACATAAACGCCCGTGCGGGCCTTATCGATGGCACGCGCGTCGATGTCCGTTCCGAAAATCTGCAATTCCCGGGAGATATCCCTCTCTTCCAGGCATTCCAGCAGGAGGATGGCTGTCGAATAGGCCTCCTCCCCTGTGGCGCAGCCCGGAATCCAAACGCGCAAGGCTTCGGTGCCCGGCCGGGAAACGAGGTCCGACAGCACCTGCTGCTTTAACAAGTCAAACGCCTCCGGGTCCCGGAAGAAGTTGGTGACCCCGATTAGCAGGTCCTGAAAGAGGAGGCGGACCTCTTCGGGCTCCCGATGCAGAAGATCGAGGTAATCCAAGGTATTCCGGCTGCGGTTGATGGTCATGCGGTGCTCGATGCGCCGGACCAGGGTGTTTTCCTTATACAGGGAAAAATCATGCCGGGTGCGGTTGGCCAGAAAGGCCAGGATGCGGCGCAGGGGGTCAGGTTCTTTTTGCCCTTCGGCCTCGGGTGTGTGTTGGATGGCTGCGGGATGTCTGAAATACTGGATCAGGCGCTGCGGCATCTCGGCCGGGGAGAGCACGTAATCTACCAGGCCGGTTTCAATGGCGCTCCTCGGCATTCCCGTGTGCCGGGCTGAATCCGGGCTCTGGGCGACCGCCAGGCCTGCCTTTTCCTTGATCATCCGAAGTCCCTGGGTGCCGTCGGTTCCGGTGCCGGATAAAATAATGCCGGCTGCCAGTTCGCCGCACTGTTCAGCCAGGTGTTTCATGAAGAGGTCCACCGGCATGTGTATTTCGGTCCTGTCCGGCCTCGTCTTCAGGGAAAACACCCCGTGATGCAGAACCGGATCCCGGTCGGAAGGGGGCAGGTAGACGGTGTCGGGTTCCAGCGGCATGCCTTCTTCAATGACTTTGACGGCTATTTTCGATTTTCTCTTGATGAGATCCGGCAGCAGGCTGTGGTGTGCCGGGTCGGTATGGGTGATCACCACGAACGCCAGCCCGCTGTCCGCCGGCGCCGCTTCGAACAGGGTCTCGAGAGCCTCCAGCCCGCCCGCAGAGGCCCCGATGCCCACCACCGGAAACCTGCCGTTATCCATGGCCCCGGAGGAGAGATCCTTTGCTTCAGGTTCCGTTTCATGCGTGCGTTCGGAGGGTTCCGGTTCCCTGGGCTCTTTCTCCTGCAGGACAGGTCTCTTTTCGCGCTTCGCCGGCCGCTGTTCAGGAGACTTGTTGCCTTCGGAGGTTCTTTTCTGCCCGCCTCGCGATCCGGTTACTTTTTTCGGGAGAACAGGTCCTTTCTTCTTGTCCTTGTCTGCCATGGGAAACCTCTCTTGGCGGGTGCCTATCGGGTGAGCCAATGGTACATTATCACAAACACGCGTGTTTTGGGCATAAAATCTCCCACTGCCCAGTCGGCGGCTCTTCTCACGAAATATGGTTTCAAGACCTCAGGGCGACCGAAAGGATAAGAGAATTTTTGTCGCATTGACCTCCAGAGAAAAGTGCTTAACGTGGGAGTAAAGGAAGTGACAGTGTGACGATTCTTATGAGCGATTAACATCGCACTACCCGAGGGATCCTGTCAACCGAGTTTGGGTCAAGGGAGGTGAGCATTATGAGCGATAAAGAATTGCCTATGGCAACAATAAAGCGAGCAGCGGACGTCTGCTCATATGTTGATGACGAGCATGGCAAATTGCACATGGAAATTTCTCTTCCCGGGGTCAAAAAGGAAGATATTAAATTGAAAATGCATGAGGATAGCTTCAATCTGTCAGCGGTCCGGAATGATATTGAATACGTAACGGCGCTTTCCTTCTGCTGTCCGGTCAAGGCAGCGGATTCCAAGGCCGACTATGAAAATGGACTCTTGAAAATCGAGGTCCCGTTTAAAGACCCTATGGAGGGAGCTGTCGACGTTATGATCCACTAACCCGGATCTTTCGTGGGACGGAAGTCCCAGGGACATTGACTGAAATCTCTTCTTTCCCCTGCCGTCAACAAAAAGTGGTCTTGGCAATGGACTCCATTGCCAAGACCTGTCTGTGTTTTTTTGTGCCTCTTTGTGAGATGGCCGAAGCCCCTCGTAACACCCCTCGTCTCGCAGTCGAGGATTTTTCAGTGCCGGAAAGGGTTGCACTTTCCGTTGGTTTTAGAACTCGGCTCTTCTGTCCCTGCGTTTTTCTTCCCGCTTTTCGATCTCTTTGGCAAACAGGCTGAGGCGGAGAGGACAGGGGGATTCATTAAGATCAACATATTGGCACTCACTCTGATCGCATTGCACAAACAGTTCGTTTTTTGAGTGACTACTGAGGGAACGCTTATTTTTTAAAGCAATTTCAACATGCTCAGATACGACAGTACAAAAATACTCTTTTGCCCTACGGTTTGCCAATGGTTTTTTCCTCCCGCGAATTCATTTTCCCTGGCAGCTTGAATTCTTTCACAAAATCGTTCATATTTAGGTCCCGGCACCAATCTGGTAAAGATCGGGGTCCAGAGGGCCCGGCTTTGGGCCACCCCGGGAAGGGGCTATCCCCAGCAACACGTCACGACACAGGGAATTCAGGTGCCAGAAGCCAGAAGAACTCTGAAGTCGCTTCGCTCAAACAAATGTAGCATATTGCTTGAGCAATAGGCGAGATCTTTATTCCGGATTCTGACTCCTGGATTCTTGGCCGGAATAACACGGCGTAGCCCTTGGTCTCCGACCGCCGCGAAACGGGATCTTTGACAGTCCCTGATGACCAGGTTTTCCAATGCGCAATAAATCGCATGGGGATTTTTTGAATTCACAGATGGTATTTCATTCGGCAGTTTGCGAGAGCCAGAGAAAGAAAGAGAAACAAAGGTGATAGGGATGAAAGAATCGGCTGCCGTTTTACCGTCGGGAATTGTACTGGCAGGGACAGTAATCGTGTCGACTCTTCCCCTTTTAGCCGTGGAAATGATCCCCGCGCTCAAGTTTGTGATCGCACGCCCCCACTACCTCGTTTTTCACAATGTTGCCGAATTTTTCAGTATCATGGTCTCTTTGTCCATGTTCGGCATCGGCTGGTATACCTACGACCAGTCCAGGAATCACCATGTGCTTTTCTTGAGCATTGCCTTTCTTGGCATCGGCCTGATGGATTTCATGCATACGCTCGCCAACGCGGCTATGCCCCCCTTTATCACGCTCAATTCTTCCAACAAGTCGACGCAGTTCTGGATCGCTGCAAGACTGTTTCAGGCCGCCGCGTTCCTGGTCAGTGCCTACGTCTACTCGGAAAAACCAAGCCGATGGCTGTCCAAAAAAGTCTTGTTGACGGCGGTTCTTCTCGTGTCTGCCCTGGTCTTCATCGGAATTACTTTTTTTCCCGCCCATATGTCGGCCACCTTCGTTCCCGGCACCGGACTGACCCCCTTTAAAAAAATTTCCGAGTATGTGGTCATGGCGCTGTTATGTGCGGCCGCCGTGGCCTACTGGCGAAGGATGGCGGAAAGCGGAGACAGGTTGTTCGTTTACTTTACGGCAGCCATTATCCTCTGCATCTTCAGCGAACTTCCCTTTGCGCTCTACACGAGGGTCTTCGACAGCCTTAATATGATCGGGCATGTCTACAAGGTGGCTGCCTTTTTTCTGATCTATAACGGAATATTCGGCGCATCGGTGAAAGCCCCTTACATCAGGCTCATCAAGGTCGGCGACAAACTGAAAAAGGAGATCGTCGAGAGAGAGCGGACCGGGGAAGCCCTGCGCAAGGCGCGCAATAACCTCGAACTCCGGGTCCGGGAGCGAACCGCAGAACTGGCCGAGAGCAATGCACGGCTTGAATCGGAGATCGAGGATCGGCGAAAAGCGCAGGAGGATCTGCGCCGGGCCCACGACCGGGCCCTCTGGCTGGCGCGTTTTCCCGACGAGAACCCCAGTCCGGTTCTCCGGATTTCGGCGGATGGGACCGTTCTTTACTGTAATCCGGCCGTTTTGAAACTGCCCGGATGGAAATCCGCCGTCGGCGGGGCTCTCGATGATCGACTGCTCCCTCTGGTCCGCCGGGCAATGGCGGAGGGGAAGGAGGGGAAGCAGGACATAGAATCCGGCGGGCGGATCTATTCCGTATGGGTTACGCCGTTTCCCGAAGAAGGCTATGCCAACCTCTACGGACGCGACCTCACTGAGCGCAGACAAGCGGAAGATTCGCTGCGACAGCTGAATGAAAAGCTTGAGCAGCGGGTGGCCGAGCGTACCGAACTGGCCGAGTCCAGGGCGAAGAAGCTTCGGATGCTGGTGTCGGAGCTGACACGTGTAGAGCAGCGTGAACGGCGGCGTCTGGCGGAAATATTACACGATCATCTACAGCAGCTTCTGGTTGCAGCCAAGATGAACTGTGAAACTCTTTCCACGCGAAGCGGACCCGAAGAGGCGCTGATTCTGGAAAATGTCCAAAACCTGATCGCCCGATCGCTTCAGGCCTCCCGTTCCCTGACGGCCGAGCTCTCTCCGCCGGTCTTGCAGCAGGGCCGCCTTTCCGCCGCACTTAAATGGCTTGCCGGCTGGATGCAGGATAACCACGGCCTGACCGTCGACCTTCAAACAGACGCTGCTATTGAGCAGGGACGGGAAGATATCACCCTCTTTCTGTTTCAATCGATCCGTGAACTGCTGTTCAACGTGGTCAAGCATGCCGGGGTGAAATCAGCGCGGATCGAATCGGCCCGCGATGGACAAAACCGGCTTCGCATAACGGTAACCGACCAGGGCTCCGGGTTCGACCCCGGCACCCTCTGGGACAGGGCAAGAGACAACAGCGGATTCGGGCTTTTCGGCATTCGCGAGCGGCTGGAGCTGTTGGATGGAAGTCTGGAGATCGAAAGCTCACCGGGGAAGGGGGCCTCTTTCAGGCTGGCAGTCCCGCTCGACACAACCGGCAGCAAGGAAGACGAAACAGCCATCCAGGAAACAATGGCCAAAATAACTGAAGTCAAGGCGTCTCTCGGCAAGATTCGAGTGCTGCTTGCAGACGACCACAAAGTCGTGCGTCAGGGGCTTTTCACCATATTGGGCCCGCATTCCGATATCCAGATCGTGGGCGAGGCGGCAGACGGAGAGGAGGCAGTTGACAAGGCCCGGAAGCTGCAACCCGATGCCATCCTGATGGACATCAGCATGCCGAAGATGAACGGAATCGAGGCCACCCGCATTATTCATTCGGAGTTTCCCCACATCCGCATCATCGGCCTCTCGATGCATTCGGCGGAGGACCAGGCCGCTGAAATGAAAACAGCCGGCGCCTGTGCCTATTGTACGAAAGACGGCGATACTGCTGCTCTTTTGTCTGCAATTCGGGGCGCGATAGAGTAGACCTTAATAGCAACACTGTTCACTTAAGGCCCGAGAAGCATTCCCAGCTCGGGTAAATCCCCCCAACCCCCCCTTGGAATAAAAGGGGGCGAGGGGGGATTTCTCCCGGTCGAGGCTTAAGTGAACAGTGTTTACCTTTCAACCTCACCCCTTATGGCGGCAAGCAGGCGATTCGTGTTGCCGTTCTTGGACGCGCGCCTCGAGTTCATCACGTGCGTTTCGAAGCCCTTCTTCCATTCGCTTTCTCTCGGTAATGTCCTCGACGACCGTAATTGCACCGATAATCTCATCGTCTTTCGAGCGGAACGGCGCCGCCGACGCGACCAGCCATCGTTTCCGCCCGTCATCATCTTTGCCCTTTTTCCAACAGACTTGATTCCACCCGCAGGATTCTCTCGCGTTGGAAACTATTCATCCCGCTTCTCCGAAGCCGTAGTAATGGTGGAGAACCAGCTGTCAGTTTAACCCCTTTCCGTAATAGTGCAAATACCAAAACCTTTCGAGATTCAATTACCTTGATTGGCATCCTGAAGATTCTTCTTTTTCAGGAGCAGAAAGAAAAGACAGGATCATTACACGTGGATGTCTATCAGATTTCCGATGCGCCGGGTAGTGTTACTCATTCGGCCTGAAGAACGATAAAGTGCCTTGACCCTGTCGCATTCGCGCCCTATGAACACGACACCATCCTTCCACCTTTCGGAACCGTTCAAGCGCCCCTGGGTTTGATGCCCCTGGACCGGCAAAGACGCCGGTATGGCATAAATGGGTACAAGAGCTTTCGTTACACTTATGCGTGCCTGCACATTCTTCTCAAAGGAAATATGTTTTATTAATTCAGTAGATTCCTAACTGAAGATTACCAAGGGATGCCTTTATCCACCAGTTTGGCCCAGCATCATTCATGCCATAAAGAGTACCAGAAAAATTTACATAGATATCAGTAAGTTAAAACAGATGATTAAAAAACAAGACAAGAAGTATGTAAATATGTATCAGTAAACTGTGTAATACTTCGCCACTTTTTGGTAAACAATTTAAGCAGTCTTCCGGATCTTAATGTCAGTTCTTCGGCGGTTGTCGTACTCGCCGATACGCCGCAGATTGCAGTCGAGGTGAGGTCCGTCCCCCGGCCCGCCAGTGCCTTGAATGGCGAGCCGGCGACGGTTTCGGGGCGATCAGCCGCCGTTCACGCCCTTGGCGATTCGGTCTCCGATCCCCTTGTCGATGTTGCGCCAGTATTGGAACGCACGCTGCAGCACGGGCTCGGATACGCCTTTCTTCAGGTGTCCGACGACGTTGGATACCAGTCGGTCGCGCTGCCCGTCGTCCATGACCTTGCGCACCAGGGTGCCGGGCTGGCCAAAGTCGTCGTCGTCCTTGCGCAGGGTGTAGGCGGCGCGGATGAACTCGCCGCTGGCCTCCCACTTTTCCATGTAGGGGAAGCGCTCCGGATCGGCGACCGGACCGCCTTTCGAGTTCGGTGCATACACGGGGTCGGACACGTTCTGGACCCGCATCATCCCGTCCTTGCTGTAGCTGTGCACCGGTGCCTTGGGACGGTTGACCGGTATCTGCTTGTAGTTGACCCCCAGGCGGGCACGGTGGGCGTCAGCGTAAGAGAAGAGGCGGGCGATCAGCATCTTGTCCGGGCTGACACCGATCCCCGGCACGAGATTGTTCGGTTCAAACGCCGCCTGTTCAATCTCGGTGTGAAAGTCGGTCGGGTTGCGGTCCAGTGTCAGCCGCCCGACCTCGTGCAGCGGGTAGTCACCGTGCGGCCACACCTTGGTCAGGTCGAAGGGGTTGAACCGGTAGGTCTCGGCGTCCTTGAAAGGCATGATCTGCATCTTCAGCGTCCAGCTGGGGTAATCGCCGCGCTTGATCGCCTCGAACAGGTCGCGCCGGTGGTAATCGGCGTCAACGCCGGCCAGCCGGTCAGCCTCCTCCTGCGTGAGGAAGTCGATGCCCTGGTCGGTCTTGAAGTGGTACTTCACCCAGAAACGCTCGCTCTTCTCATTGACCCACATGTAGGTGTGGCTCGAGTAGCCGTTCATGTGCCGCCAGGTCTTCGGGATCCCCCGGTCACCCATCAGCCACGTAACCTGGTGGGCCGACTCGGGCGACAGGGTCCAGAAGTCCCACTGCATGTCGTTATCGCGCAGGCCGTTGTCCGCACGGCGCTTCTGGGAGCGGATGAAGTGCTGGAACTTCATGGGGTCGCGCACGAAGAACACCGGAGTGTCGTTCCCCACCATGTCGTAGTTGCCCTCGGTGGTATAGAACTTCAGCGCGAAGCCGCGTGGGTCCCGCCAGGTGTCCGGGCTTCCGCGCTCGCCGGCCACCGTGGAGAACCGGATCAACGTGTCCGTCTTCGTGCCCGGCTGGAACACCGCGGCCTTGGTGTAGGCGCTGACATCTTTGGTCACCTCGAAGTGTCCGAAGGCCCCGGAACCCTTCGCATGGGGTTGGCGCTCGGGAATCCGCTCCCGGTTAAAGTTGGCCATCTGTTCGATGAGGTAGTGGTCCTGCAGCAGTATAGGGCCATCGGGCCCCACGGTGAGGGAGTATTCGTCGCTGGATACGGGGATCCCGGCATCGTTTGTGGTGGGTTTGCGGTCGCCCTTTTTCATGGTAATACCTCCTTTGTATGAAACCCTCCCAATAATCCTGGATCTTAAATTCATATGTTAGGATCGTCGAAATGCGAATTCCGGTAAATGGGGTGAATCCATTATTTTAATCATGTCAACAGAGTATTATAAATGGAAATCCTGTCTTCATTTGGCATAAACGAAGGATTCCAAATGAAAGGCCTTCACGGCAGAGTGGATGATTTTGGCATTTCAGAAAAGGGGGCAATCTATCTGTTGCGGGACACTGATTATCGTAAGAACTTGCCACATCTCAGTTCCGGTCGTCGCTCAGATGTTGAAAATATGTACAAACTGAAGATCCCTGTGATATCTCAATCAAAGATTTCTTGTATTATCCTTGAACGCTCGCCTGAGGTGCGCCTGGAGCAACGCGGAAGGTGTCACCCCTGAGGCTTAGGTGTTTTGGCTCCGATTCCGTGACCAGCAGACTGTAAGGGCCAAAAGAAAGGGCTGCGTTTCATGTTGTATTGAAACGCAGCCCTCATATGTTGCTATAGTCTCCGTTGATCGTTCAAAATGTCCCTCAGTTCGTGGTGGTTATCGCTTCCTGATCATCCGATTTGCAGTTCAGAATGAGCTTCAGAAGCCTTCGAAGACGTTTATGCTACGATCTGGCCAGGTCGAAGCGGTCAAGGTTCATTACCTTGTTCCACACCGCTACAAAGTCGTGCAGGAACTTCTCCTGGGAGTCCTCACATCCGTAGACTTCCGCCAAGGCCCGGAGTTGGGAGTTCGAACCGAAGATGAGGTCGACAC